>JABDJT010000532.1 GCA_013003335.1 Verrucomicrobiales bacterium
CGCTTCGATGCCTCGATTCTCTTCCGGAATCCTGCGCGGTCGTGCCCTGCCTGAATCCGGACGGTGTCACCCTGGGGACGCGGGGCAATGCAAACGGCGTGGATTTAAACCGGAATTTTCCGACGGAGGACTGGCAGGCGGAGCCGGTGAAGTATCGCTGGCACGTAGTTGAGCCGGAGATGACGATCCCGATTTTGACGGGGGATGCACCGGGTTCCGAGCCGGAAACGCAGGTGCTGATTGAGTTGGTTGAAAAACTGCAGCCGGATCTGGTGATCGCGCTGCATGGTCCGCTGGCCTGCATCGATGACCCGGAAAAATCGCCGGAGGCACGCTGGATCGCTGAAGAGACCGGCCTTCCGGTGGTGGGCGACGTCGGCTATCCGACTCCCGGATCGTTCGGCACGTGGTGTGCGGAGCGCGATTTGCCGGTGATCACCTGGGAATTTCCCGCGGAATCCGTGGAGCAGATTTCACAGTCGCAGGTGCCGACCCTGGTGAAAATCCTGAGCGGTGAGTGGCCGTTCGGCTGAGCTAACTGATGGCCGATTACGCCGCAGCCTGTTCCGAATTTTGCTTGGCGCGGACTTTCCGCAAATAGCTGTAACCCACCAGGTTGCGGTTGCGTTCATCCCAGAGGCGGAATTTCAGCGACTTCAGGCTGTTGAGAAAGGTCAGCGGCTCGATTTCGTGGAACATCGGGTCGGAATGATGGCATTCCTCCAGATTGTAATTCGGAATCTTCGGGCTGAGGTGGTGGATGTGGTGGAAACCGATGTTACCGGAAAACCACTGCAGAACTTTGGGCAATTTGTAGAACGAGCTGCCTTCCAGCGCGGCTTTCATGTAGCTCCAGTTTTCACGACGTTCCCAATAAACACCTTCGAACTGGTGCTGAACGTAGAACAGCCAGATCCCGGCCGCTCCGGAAACCCCGGTGATGATCAATTGAATGATCAGGTAAGGCACAAAGCCGAAAATCAGGCTGAGAACGATCGCGTTCAACAGCAGAACTGCGTTCATCGTGTAAACCGCGCGGCGCTCCTTCTTCTTGGCTTCCGGAATCGGGAAGCGTTCGCGGACGAAAAAGAGGAATAAGGGAGCAATGACGAAAAGGATGAAGGGATTTCGGGCGAGTCGATAGGCAAATTTTTTCCAACGGGAGGATTCGAGGTATTCCTGCACGGTCAGGGTCCAAATATCGCCGATTCCCCGCCGGTCGAGGTCGCCGGACGTCGCGTGGTGGCGGGAATGCTCCCAACGCCAGTGGCCGTAGGAAACCATGGTGAACATCCCGCAAATGAAACCCCAGAAATTGTTGGCACGTTCCGATTTGAAAAAGGAGCCGTGGCCGCAGTCATGGAAAATGATAAAGACCCGGACGATGATGCCGGCCGCGAGCAGGGCCAGCGGAATCACCAGCCACCAGGAGACTTTCAGGGCAAAATACATCCCGACCCACAAAGCGACGTAGGATCCGAGAGAGTTGAACAGCTGCCACGAAGCCCGTTTTGCGTTCGGCTTTTCGTACGTGGCGACAATTCGTTTGAAAGCGGCAATTTCCGCTTTTCGATCAGAGGCCCGGGTAGCCGGGTCGGCATCTAAATTCATAGAATAGAGGTGGGAAGGGAGTTTACGAAATCGGTTTGTGAGCGTGTTTCCTGAATCACCGATCCCGTAAAAAGACCAAATTCAGTATAGCGGAACGCCGTCCCGCTGCGGCAGAATGACTCACAGATGGGCGGTTGGCAAGCAATTTACCGAAATCGATCACGCACGATCAGGCCGTATTTCCTGTAGCGGGACCAAGACGAAGTCCCGGTTTTGCATTTCGGGATGGGGTAAAATCAGCCGTTCCGTGTCCATTTCGAGGTCTCCGACATAGAGAATGTCCACGTCGACCGTTCGAGGCGAATTTTTCTCCCGTTCAGCCGGCCGGCCGGCCTCCTGCTCGATCTGCTGGCAAAAATCCAGAATTTCCAGAGGTTTAAGAGAGGATTGCAGTTCCAGCACCGTATTCAAAAACGACGGCGTGCCGGGCGCACAATCGATCGGCTCGGTTTCGATAGTCGTCGCGATTCGGAAATCCTCCGGTTCTCCCTCGTGCAATTCGCGCAGCCGGTCCCGGGCTGTCGCGAGATGGGCTTCGCGATCGCCGAGATTCGAGCCGAGTGCGATACCGACGGGATTCATGACTTTCGATCGAACAGGGTTGGTTCGCTGAACATACCCTGTTGGTTCGTTTTCGCGAGTCAACGCAAGCCGAGCACGTCCTGCATGTCGAACAGCCCGCTCGTTTTTCCTTCGCTCGCGATCCATTTCGCGGCGCGGATGGCACCGTTCGCAAAAGTCGCGCGACTGCTGGCTTTGTGAGTCAGCTCAACGCGCTCGCCGTCGATGGCGTAGACGATCGTGTGATCACCCACGACATCGCCGCCGCGGAGGGAATGCACGCCGATCTCCGTATCGGTCCGAGCTCCGACATCACCGTGACGGCCGTGGCGGCAATCGTCGTCGTAGGAAAGATTGCGGACCTCGGCAAGGATCTCCGCGAGCCGGCGGGCTGTACCGCTCGGGGCGTCCTGCTTGTGACGGTGATGCATTTCGATGACTTCGAGATCGAATTGCGGGCCGAGAATTTCGGTCGTTTTCTGGGTGAGCCAGAACAGCGTGTTCACTCCCACGGAGAAATTCGGGGCGTGAACCACGGGAATCGTTTCCGAGGCCGCGCGGATTTTCGCAAGCAGATCGTCATCGTGACCGGTCGTGCCCATCACGAGGGCTTTCCTGTGGGTGGTGCAGGAATCAATGAGTTCGGCGGTGAAGGAAGGAAGAGTGAAATCGATTACGGCATCGCATTTCACGATCGATTCTTCCAGCGAGTCGCCGAGATCAATACCACAGCTGGCTTCGACGGCGTCGTCTTCACTTGCGCAGGCAGTGACCGTTTGGCCCATCCGGCCTTTGCAGCCGGTGACAAGGAGTTTGAGAGTGCTCATTTCAGTTGGAAAGCTCGACTCCTGCCGATTCCAGAATTTTTCTCAAATCGGCCACTTTTTCCTCCGCCATTTCGCAGAGCGGCAGCCGGAGCCGGCCGTTGCATTTGCCGGCGAGCGCGAGGGCGGCCTTGATCGGGACGGGATTCACATCGATGCCGAGCATGCCGTTGAAAAGCGGCTCGTATTGGGCATGCAGGGACTCGGCGTCGGCGGTGTTGCCGTCAGCCATGGCGGAAACCAGGTCGGCCATGACTTTCGGGAGGATATTGGAAGTGACGGAAACGACGCCGCAGGCGCCTTCCTTCATAAAAGGAACGGTCAGGCCGTCGTCGCCGGAGAGAATCTGGAAATCATCCGGCAATTTTGCGCGCAGCGCGGTGACGCGCTCGGTTCGGCCACCGGCTTCCTTGATCGCGACGATGTTGGAGCAATCTTCGGCGAGTCGGGCGACGGTATCGACCTCGATTTCGATGACGCAGCGGCCCGGAATCGAGTAAAGCATGATCGGCAGTTCGGTGGACTGGGCGATCGCGCGGAAATGACGATACAGACCATCCTGGCTCGGCTTGTTGTAATACGGCGCCACCTGGAGGCTGGCATCGGCTCCGGCCAACTCGGCGGCCTGGGTCAAATTGATCGCTTCGGTCGTGGAATTGGAACCGGTCCCGGCAATCACGATTCCGCGTCCGGCGGTGTGGCGTACGGCCAGCTGGATGACGCGGACATGTTCCTCGTGGGTGAGGGTGGGGGACTCACCGGTCGTGCCGCAGGGGACGATCCCGGCGACTCCATTGTCGAGTTGATCGTCGATAATGGCGCGGAACGCGTCGGCATCGAGCGTGAAATCTTCGAGGAAGGGAGTGACAAGGGCTGTGTGGACGCCGGCGAACATGATGGGTCAGGGAGCAGTGGAAAGGATGCCTTCGAAGGTGAATTCGGCGGGGCCGAGGAGGGTGACGTTTTCGTAGTTCCCGTCGCCGAGGTGGTTGAATCCGATTTCGAGCGTGTCTCCTCCCGCCACGGTGATTTTCACGGGAGAATCGACGGTTTCGAGCTGGTGATGAATAATCGCGCAGGCGGCCATCCCGGTTCCGCAGGCCAGGGTTTCGCCTTCGACGCCCCGTTCATACGTTCGAATGGAAAGGTCGCCGGGGGCGTTGATTTTCACAAAGTTGCAGTTGGTGCCGGCAGGGGCGAAATGCTCGTGAAAACGCGTCGCGGCCCCGAGACGTTGGAGGTCAATCTCATTCAGTTCGTCGACAAAAATGACCGCATGCGGCACGCCGGTATTGACCGAATGAACGGTGTGGGTTTCGCCCCCAAGATCGAGTTCCGTGCCGGGCGCGAGGTCGAACGGCGGGCTGAGCTCGACCCGGACGTTTTCCCCGACGAACTCGGCGGAAATCACGCCGGCAATTGTTTCGAAGCTGGTTTTCTCGAGGCTGTTGTCGTGGAGAAAATTCACGAATTTCCCGAAACAGCGGGCGCCGTTGCCGCACATCTCCGCTTCGCCGCCGTCGGCGTTGTAATACCGCATTCGGAAATCCGCACCGTTTTGAGCCGGTTCGACGGCAAGCAAACCGTCGGCACCGACACCGCGCTGGCGATTGCAGAGGCGCTCGATTTGTTCGCCGGACAGCGAATTCGACAAATCACGATTGTCGAGAACGACAAAATCGTTCCCGGCTCCGTTCATTTTCCAGAATTTCAGCATCAGTCAGAAAAAGTGTTTTTCGAGTAAACAGGGTTGGTTCGGCGTTCGAACCCTGTTGGATCGCAGGGTCGGGAATTTTAAACGGACTTCGCGCCCTCGACAAGCGGTTTGACGAAGGCCTCGATCCGTTCTGCCAGGTCCGGTTCGCCGCCGAATTGTTCAACCTGTCGCACGATCGCACTTCCGACGACGACGGCGTCTGAAGCTTTCGCGACTTCGGCGGATTGTTCGGGGCTGGAAATGCCAAAACCGACCGCGACGGGCAGGTCAGTGTGCTTCTTGATTTCGGCAACATTCTCCGCAATCCCCTCGGAAAGCGAGGTCTGCGCGCCGGTGACGCCTTCCCGCGACACGTAATAGATGAAGCCTTCGCTGGTTCCGGCCAAATCGGGGAGTCGTTCTGCGGGAGTGGTCGGGGCGATGAGACGGATGTGTTTCAGACGGGGGCCGAGCGGCATTTCGTCGTTTTTGGCGGCTTCGTCCGGCGGGAGATCGAGCAGGAGGATACCGTCCACCCCTGCCTCCGCGGCATCGATGTGAAATTTTTCAAAGCCGTAGGTGTAAACGGGATTTAGGTAAGTGAAAAGGACGACAGGGACGTCCGATTCCGCCCGGAAATCGCGGACGAGGTCGAGCATTTTGGCTGTGGTGGCCCCGGCTTCGAGAGCGCGATGGGCGGCCATCTGGTTGACGATTCCATCGGCCATGGGATCGGAAAAGGGAATGCCGAGTTCGATGATATCAGCCCCGGCGCGTTCAAGCGCGCGCAAGACATCGAGTGAGCGGGGGACATCCGGATCGCCCC
>JABDJT010000534.1 GCA_013003335.1 Verrucomicrobiales bacterium
CCGCTTGTCGGGGCTGCGGGCGAACGCGAGGGCAGCAGTGGTTTTCAGGCTGTCGTCGAGATTGCCATCCCGGGCGATTTTCAACAGCTCACGGCTGCTGTTGGAACCGGTGGCCATGGCATTGACCAGCGTTTTCCCGAGACTGTCGGGCGTGTTTTTCGCTGTCAACATCCCGCCGAGGAGTCGGCCGACATTCCGGTCGTTCGTTTTTCCAAGTGCGGTCGCGATCGCTCCGACCCGGTCGGGGTTCGAAGAATCCCGCAGCATTTCACGGAGTTTTCCCTGGTCGCGCAGGAGGAGTCGCGCGGCATAAACGGACTCGGGTGACGTCGGATTCGATTCAATGAAATCGGCCAGTTCGTTCTCAAACCCGCGCAGGCCGAGCTTGTCGGCGAGGATCACAAACTCGGATTTCCCGAGGACAGGGCCGAGCAGTTCATCGAGCCGTTCCGGTCCGCCATCGAGTTTTTCGATCTGGCCGCGCCCGATTTTTCCGGCGGCGGCGAGGGCGATCTCCGGTTGGGCCTTTTGAAAAATCGATTCGAAGGCTGCGGCTTTGGATTCGGCCGGCTGAAAATCGAGGCCGCGCAGGAGGGACGGATCGACTTCGCCGGTCGCGGCAATGATGACCTCCGCGAGTCGCTCCGCAGATTTCGAGCCGCGCGAACGCCAGACGAGGTCGGGATGCGGTTTGGGATCACCAAGAGCCGCGAGGCGGTCGTCCCAGCACAAATCGGCGCCGATCCCGAGGGCCTCAAGATACCAGCGATCGCCGTCGTATTGTTTCGCGAGCGTGGCCCAGATTTCATCGGCGGTCTTCGAATCATCGAAGCGCAGAGCCAGCGCCACTTCGCGGCGAACCTGCGGATTCTTGTCGCCCGCCATTTGTTTCAACACGGCGTGTAAGGATTCCTGCCGTCCTTCGCGATGTCCTTCCCAACTCTGTCGCCATGCACGCAGGGCGGTGATGCGCAGATCGGGATTTTCGTCTTCGAGAGCTTTCGCGAGGATCGGATTCTTGTCGCCGAACATCACGGTGGCGAACCAGATCAGGCGCGCTTTGGCGACGTCATCGACCTCGCCGGATTCGTATAACTCGAAGAGGCGCTTGGTGGTTTGCTCCTGGAATCCGTGGTTTGGATCGGCGAACAGATTCCAGATGTGATACCGCTCGGCCATGTTCGGCGTGGTCGCATAGCGCTGATACAATTCGGTCGCGGTCCTGGCGTTCGGCTCCTTCCCGTCTCCGGGACGTTCCCCCGGCGGACGGTAGGCGGTATCGCCGCCTTTTGGTATGACCCGGAAAATCCGGCCTTTCTCGATATCCCCCATGCCGTGGCCGCCGACGCCCGGATCATACCAGTCGGCCACGAACAGCGAGCCGTCCGGCGCGACGCAGACATCGCTCGGGCGGAACCAGCGGTCGGTTTCGCTTTTCAAAAGATTCACCATTTCCGCCGAGTATCCGGCCCCGTCATTTTTGCGGACGTAGGCGCGGGTGACGTTCGGCCCGGCATCGCAGTGAATGACCTGGTTTTGGAAAATCATCGGAAGCAGTTTGCCTTCGTAGACGCAGATCCCGGTCGGTGATCCGGCTCCGGTCTGGACAAAATTCGGCACGACTCCGGGGTCGTTCTGGTGAAAATGACGAAGCGGAATTTCCGCGCTCATGCCCGGCCGCGGATCGCGCCAGCCGGCACCGGTGATCTCGTCCTTGTATCCGAAATTTCCGTATTCCATGACGTAATTGATCCGGACACCCTTGTTGCCGTCGTCATCATTGTCGGACTGCCACATCGTGCCGAAGGAATCGACACAGACCTCCCAGTTGTTGCGGAAATTCCAGCCGAGCAGCTCGACGTTTTTCCCGTCGAGATCACAGCGGAACACCATGCCCTCCTGGAACGGACGGTTCCCCTCGGCGCTGCATTTCACGCCATTGATGTCGGTGATGAGGTTCCCTTCCGGATCGCAGAGCCGTTTACCGGCGTTGCCGAAATTGAAGTACAACCGGCCGTCCGCGCCGAAATGCATCGCGTGAATGCCGTGGTCGTGCTGC
>JABDJT010000536.1 GCA_013003335.1 Verrucomicrobiales bacterium
CTGCCATGCTGTGCAACAACGAGATCCCGGAATTCAAGCCCCGGTCGGATGACAGCCCGGAAGATGCCGCCGCCAACCGCCGCGACGGCGAGGAATATCTTTCCATGGTGAAGGAGGCCGCCGGTGATGCATCGATCATTGCCGAAGATCTTGGCCTGGTGCCGGACTATGTACGACCCAGCCTCGCCGGCCTCGAAATCGCAGGGATGAAAATTCCGCAATGGGAATTCACCGACGGATCGGTCACTCCCGGGTGCGAGTATCCCCCCCTCTCCTTTGCCGCTTACGCCACCCATGACCACGCTCCGATGAAGGCACAGTGGGATGACAATGTCGCTCTGCTGAAATCCGCCGAACCTCAGAGCCCGGACTGGTGGGAAGCTCACAATTTCTTCAAGCCACTCTGTGATTACGCCGGGCTGGAATTCGACCCGGCCAATCCGCCCGAGTATACCGATGACGTGCGGGAGTCGCTGCTGAAAGCCATTTTCGAATCCCGGTCGAAAGACGTCGCGATCCTGATCAGCGATCTCTTCGGGCTGGAAGAACGAATCAATGTGCCCGGCGTCATGGATGGCACAAACTGGGCGTGGCGGCTCGACATGACGGTTCAGGAACTGGAGGAAAATCCGCACTGGGCTTACCTGACCCGCCGGATTTCGCGACTGCTGAAGGATTCCGGACGGGCGTGAAGAGCGAGTCGAACCGGTTGTTTCGCTTTTCCGGAAAAAACCGCTGTCTTTCGCCCGATTCCCGTCTAAAAATCACGCCATGAGCACCATCAATGTCGCAGTGACCGGCGCGGCCGGCCAAATCGGATACTCCCTTCTGTTTCGCATCGCCAGCGGTTCGATGTTCGGGCTGGATCAAAAAGTGAAACTCCACCTGATCGAAATCGAGCCCGCCATGAAAGCACTCGAAGGCGTCGTGATGGAACTCGACGACTGCGCGTTTCCACTGCTCGACGGAATCGAAGCCACCTCGGACCTCGATGCCGGTTTCAACGGCGTAAACTGGGCCCTCCTGGTCGGCTCCGTCCCCCGGAAAGCCGGGATGGAGCGAAAAGATCTGCTCGGCATCAACGGCAAGATTTTCACCGGACAGGGACAGGCGATCGCGAACAACGCCGCTTCCGACGTCCGCACACTCGTGGTCGGAAACCCGTGCAACACGAACTGCCTGATCGCCATGAACGCGGCGAAAGACGTGCCGAACGACCAGTTCTTTGCCATGACCCGACTGGATGAAAACCGGGCCAAAACCCAGCTCGCTCAAAAGGCCGGGGTCCACGTCAGCGAGGTCTCCAACACCACGATTTGGGGCAATCACTCCGCAACCCAGTATCCGGACGCCTACAACGCGCAAATCGACGGAACATCCGCCGCAGAAGTGATCGGGGACGATGCCTGGATTGCCGACGAATTCATCCCGACCGTTCAGAAACGCGGTGCCGCCATCATTGAAGCACGGGGTTCCTCGTCCGCTGCCTCCGCGGCGAACGCTGTCGTGGATACCGTTCGCGGCCTGACAAATCCGACTCCCGGCGACGACTGGCACAGCGTCTGCGTCTGCTCGGACGGCAGCTACGACATCGACGAAGGGCTCATCGCCGGATTCCCGATTCAGTCCGATGGCACAAACTGGAACATCGCCGAAGGCGTGGAACTGAACGATTTCGCGAAAGGAAAAATCGAAGCGAGCGTGCAGGAACTGAGAGAAGAGAAAGAAGCGGTGGCCGATTTGCTTCCGTGAATTCTACGGACTTGAACCGGGTTTCAACTTCTGAAGCAGGAACAGCACGTACGATTGTTCCGGGAGCCCTTCCTTGATTTCCTTCACCCGAAATTCCGCGATTGGGAGTTCGTAGAGAACCCAGTCGATGTGAACCTTCCGGTTTTGAAACGGGAAATCGACCCAGGGATCCTCCGGAGGAGGCGGGTTTTTCGCGATGGCTCGAAGTTGCTCGTAGCGTTCGACTTGCGGCTGCAGTTCCATCCTCATCATCTCCGCAACCAGGTAGCGCACTTCGTACCTCGGAGTCAGCCTGACCTTCGAGCTCATCGGCATCCATTCCAGCACAGCAATGGGAAGACCAACCAGGAGTGCCATCACTAGGAAAGCCCGACTGAAATGCTGGATCAATTTTCCGCCCACGCCCCACTCTAACCAGATTCAGCGGAACGAATCAACAGGGTCTGTTCGGTGAACCAACCCTGTTGGACCGTGCCGAAAAAAAATTGCAAGCAGTGGGAAACGGACTCGTCTGAAACCGCTGAATACGCCGTCCGTTCCGATTGACACAGGATTCATCCCACCGCTCATTTTCGTTCCATGTCGGATTCTAATAAATCGTCAAAAAGCTCCCGCCGTTCGCCAGTGCTGATCGCGCTTTTCGCCGTGTTGCTGATCGGTGTGACGATTGGAATCGTGAAGTTGATCCAGGCGGCCCCGAACTCCGGACAAGGTGGACCGGGGGCCGGCGGAAAGTCCGATGGCCCGCCACCGGCGGCTGTTTTTGTGGAATCGGTGAAACTGGAAGCCGCGCAGAATCAATCGCTCGCCACCGGAACGCTCCGGGCAACCTCGCGGGCGGACGTCGCGGCGCGGGAACCGGAAGCAGTCGTGGAGGTCCTCGCAGATGAGGGCGACACGGTGAAAGCGGGAGATGTGCTGGTGAAATTGAACGGCGATAAATTGAACGCGACGCAGGTGGAAACGGAAGCTCAACTGCGGACTGCGAAAAAGTTGGTGAACCAGCGAAATGCGGAACTGGAACGGGCGAAAATTGATTTGGAAATGAAGGAGGGCCTTCTCAATGACCGCGCGATTTCAAAAAGCGAGTTTCTCGATGCGCAAAGTCTCGCCACGGTCGCGAATGCCCAGGCGGAAGCGGCCACGGAAATGGTGAGCGAAGCCGCGAGCCGGCTGGAGTTGCTCAAGATCCGTCAGAAGGATTTGGAGATCAAAGCGCCCTTTGCCGGGCTGATCGCCGGGCGGCATGTTGAGCCGGGCGAGTGGGTCGCGGCCGGTGCCCCGGTCATGACGCTGGTGACGATCGACCCGGTGGAAGCCTGGATGCAGGTGCCGGAGCGATTCCTGCGCGATGTAAACGAGCAGCCGATGGAAATTCGGGTCAAGCTGTCGTCTGCAGGCGAGGTTCATGCCCCGACAGCGGTGAAAATCGTGCCGGACGTGGATCGCCGCAGCCAGTTGTTCACGGTGGTGGCAACGCTCGCAAATCCGAAAGGACAGCTCGCGCCGGGGCAGTCAATCACGGGCTCTGTTCCGGTCGGAAAAAAGGAGGATCATTTTCATTTCCCGGTCGATGCGCTGCAGCGTTCGCGACTGGGCGATTTCATTTTCGTGGTGGCTCCGGGCGAAAGCGGGGAAGCGATGCCAACCGGTAAAAAGGTGCCGGTTCAGGTTCATTTCGAGCGGGACGGGCGTGTTTTCGTAAAAGCGGAAGGAACGGATTTGAAGGCAGGAGACCGCGTCGTGGTGGAAGGAAATGATCGCCTTCAACCGGGTCAGCCGCTGTTGATTCGGGAGGAAGGCGAAGGAGCGCCGCAGGTGAAGCCGTAAATTTTCGGGGGATGAACGTGGTTGATTACTGCATCAAGCAACCGGTCACCGTCGCGGTGGGCGTCGGGCTGGCGTTGCTCGCGGGCGTGCTGGCGTTCACCAGTGTGCCGGTGCAAATGAAGCCGGAAGTGGATTCGGTGGTGGTGTCCGTTTCGACGAACTGGGAAGGCGCGTCGGCGGAGGAAATCGAGAGCGACATCATCGAGGAACAGGAAAAAGTGCTCGGCGATATCTCGGGCCTGGCTTCGATGACGAGCAACAGCAAAGCCGGACAGGGCACGATCCGGCTGGAATTTTTGACAGGCACGAACATCGACGAAGCGATGGCGGAAGTGCTCCAGAAACTCGACGAGGTGCCGGGTTATCCGCCGAACGTTTTGCGCCCGGTGGCGGAGGATATTGACCCGGAATCGGTCGACTACATCGCGTGGATCGGGCTGTCATCGACGGATCCTGATTTCGACACGACGACGCTGTATGACTTCATGGAACGCCGGTTGAAGCCGCGATTTGATCGTATCCCCGGCGTGGCGCAGGTTGGAATTCGCGGCGCCCGCCAGGCGGAATTACAAATCCGGGTGGACCCGCGCGCGCTGGCGAACCGGGGAATTACCTGGCAACAGTTTGTGACGTCAGTCCAGGTTTCCAACGAGAACTTCTCGGCCGGCCTGATACCGGAAGGCAAGCGGGACGTGCGAATCCGCGCGACGGGCCGGTTTCAAAATCCGGAGGACGTGATGGACATGATCATCCGCCGCGACGATTCCGGGCCGGTGTACGTGCGCGATGTCGCAACCGTGGTGAGCACGTTCAAAGAAAAAGCAAACTGGGCCCGGGCGCGCGGCCACCAGATGCCGTTCATGAATTTCCAGCTGCGACGCGGCGCGAATTTGATCGGGACGATGGACGAAATCCAGGCGGTCGTCGATGACATGAACAGTCCGAACGGCGCCCTCGCCGAGCACGCACGTTCGCTCGGTTTGAACGGCACCCTGGAACTGGTCCAGACCTATGATTCAACTGCCTACGTCCGCGACGCGATCGATTTGGTGCAGAGCAACATCATGGTTGGTGGCGTGCTGGCGACACTGACGCTTTTGCTCTTTCTCCGTTCGCTGCGCACCATCGGGATCATCGCGATCGCCATTCCCATTTCAGTGATCGGCGCGATCGTCGTGCTGGTCGCGATGGGTCGTTCGGTGAACATCATTTCACTGGCAGGAATGGCCTTCGCCGTCGGTATGGTTGTGGATAACGCGATTGTCGTCATCGAGAACATTTTCCGGCATCTCGAAATGGGCAAAGGCGCCCGTCGGGCCGCATCCGAAGGGGCCCGCGAAGTCGCCGGTGCGGTGCTGGCTTCGACGATCACCACGATGGTCGTGTTTTTCCCGATCCTGCTGATCCAGGAAACAGCCGGCCAGCTTTTCAAAGATATCGCCTACGCCATCATCGCTGCCGTCGGCTTGAGTTTCATTATTTCGCTAACGGTCATTCCGACCGCTGCCGCCCGGATTTTGCACCGGGGCGATTCTCTGCACGAGGAAACCGATGACAGCACCGGTGACGCAAAAAAACCGAGGAAGCGGTTCAATCCGGTCGCCTGGTTCCGCTACCTGATCGATGCCCTTCCAACGTGGGTGGCAAATTTCGTCGGCACGATCAATCGCTCCTGGTTCGCTCGCATTGCGGTCGTTCTCGTCTTCACGGCCGGAACACTGATTGGAATCAAGATCCTGATCCCTCCGCTGGACTATCTTCCGCGCGGCAATCGCAACATCGTCTTCGGAATTCTCATTCCGCCGCCGGGATACAATCTCGATCAGCTCTCGAAAATCGGCGAGCGGATCGAGGAAAAAATCGAGCCGGCCTGGGCGATTGTGGAAGATCGATTCACCGTCGAAAGCGTCGTCCGTGATGGCCCGCGAGACACGACAGATCGCCGCGAGCTGGTGCCCGAATTCCCCGGCGGCCCTCCGACAGTCATGCCGCCACCGCTCCACAATTATTTCCTCGTCAGCTTCGACGGCCGCATGTTTCACGGTGCCATTTCGGCCGACAAGAAACGGGTCAGCGACGCAAAGCCGCTCATGAATTTCGCCACCAGCGGGCACAGCGCGCCGGATACGATTGCGTTCGCCTTTCAAATGCCGCTTTTCCGGGTGGGCGGAAATACCGGCTCGGCGATCAAGATTGACCTGATGGGTCGCGACCTCGACCAGGTCACCGGCGCCGCCACCGCAGTGATGTTTGGCCTGTTCGGCGAGTTCGGCCCCTACAGCGTGAATCCCGATCCGGCGAATTTTTCCTACCCATCGACTGAACTGCGCGTGACTCCGCTCGATAAAAACCTTCGCAAGCTCGGCATGACGCGCACCGACGCGGGCCTCGCGGCACAGGCAAACGGCGACGGGATTTTGCTGTTCCGGCAGTACGAAGAAAACGGCGAGCTGCGGGATTTGAAAGTGATCAGCGAGAAGGCCACCGGCAAGAATCCGGTCGATGCGCTGCTCAATGCCCCGCTCGCGACAAACACCGGCGAAATTGTCGACCTGCGCACCATTGCCAAAGTCGAGCGTGTCCAGGGGCCGGATGAAATTCGCCATGTTGACCGGAACCGCGCCGTCACTCTCCAACTGACCCCACCCGAAGGCATGCCGCTGGAAACAGCAATCGACAAGGTCAACGCGCTCGCTGACAGCCTGAAAAGCGAAGGTGCCATCCCGTCGGGCGTGGATGTGAAACTGGCCGGTTCCGCCGGAAAACTGAACGAGATCAAGACCGCCCTGCTCGGTGACGGATCGATTCTCGGCACGCTGACCAGCTCGCTCGTGCTGGCGTTTCTTGTCGTCTATCTCGTCATGGTCGTACTGTTTCAAAGCTGGAGTTACCCGCTCGTCATCATGCTTTCCGTTCCGCTGGCAACCTTCGGCGGGTTTCTCGGCCTCGCGATCGTTCACAAGTGGAGCGAACTCGACCGTTACATGCCGACGCAGAATCTCGATATGCTCAGCATCCTCGGATTCGTCATTCTTGCCGGCGTGGTGGTGAACAACTCGATTCTTATTGTCCACCAAACCCTGAATTTCCTGAAGGACCCCGAGCGCGACTTGGAGACGGCCAACGAAGCTATCGTCGCCTCCGTGAAAAGCCGGGTTCGCCCCATCCTGATGTCCGCCCTCACCTCCGTCGGCGGCATGCTTCCGCTGGTCGTGTTGCCCGGCTCCGGCTCGGAATTGTATCGCGGACTTGGCGCGGTGGTTGTCGGCGGGCTGCTTGTTTCAACGATTTTTACCCTTGTCCTGACGCCGTGTTTGTTGAGCATCGTTTTCTCGATTGTGGATCCGAAAAAGAAAATCGAATCCGCAGCAACATCGACCGATGCCACTCCCGCTTCCAAACCAGCCACCGCATGAAATCGATTCGTCTCATTTTATCAGTCGCCGTCGTCACGCTGGTTTCCACCTCCTGCCAAACACTGGTCGAAAAATGGTCTCCCGACGGAGGGACACCCACTGCGCCTGTGAAGTTTAAACATGGCGGATCCGCCGGGAAATCCGGTCCCGCTTCGAGCGGCGAGTGGTGGAAAGACTTCAACGACCCGGTTCTCACCGATCTGATGAAAGCGGTCGAAATGTCCAACCCGGACGTCGGGGCAGCGATTGCAAGGGTCGATCAGGCCTACGCGCTTCTCGGGATCACCGGTGCCCAGCGATTTCCGGTGGTCTCGGGCGATACTTCCTACAAGAGCCTGCGCGATTCGCCAAACACTCTTCGATTTCCGATCGATGAAGTGGAGTTTGATCAATACCGCCTCGCTGTGAACGCCTCGTGGGAACTGGATTTGTGGGGCCGGGTGCGCGGAGCGTATCAGCGGGAAAAATTCAATGCGGAAGCCGCCAAAGCCGAATTTGAGAACGTCCTGCTTTCCTTCCGGGCGACTGCCGCGCGCCAATATTTTGCTCTCCAGTTCGCGAAACGCGATGCCGAAATTTTAGCTGATGCCGTCGATACCCGGAAAGAAGCGCTTCGCCTGCAAAATGCTCTGTCCGATCGCGGGGCCGGAACCGATGTCGACGTGGCCCGCGCACAAACCGAGCTCGATTCCACCCTCGTCGAGTTGCAGGGGCTTGAACGAACTGCCGGAAAACTTGAAAATTCCATCGCCATTCTCGCCGGCCGCGCACCGTCCGAATTCCATGTTTCGTCGTCATCCGAATTTCGGGTTCCCCGGATTCCTGCCGGTATCCCCACCGATCTGCTCGCCCGTCGTCCCGATCTTCGCGCAGCGGAAAACAAGTTGCTCGCCGCCTCCCGAGATGCCGGGATCGCGAAAACCAATTTCCTTCCCCGCCTCACCCTCACCGGCACCGGCGGAGTCGCCAGCCTGAAAGCGAGCAATCTATTCGCCGGAAAAGACAGTTTCTTTTTCAGCCTCGGCCCGCAACTCGACATTCCGATTTTCCAGGCCGGCAGCGTCGGGTCCGCCAACGAGCGCGCTCGTGCCGCCTGGGAAGAAGCCGCCGAAAATTATCGCAGTGTCCTGCTGACAGCTGTCCGGGAAGTCGAAGATTCCCTGCTTGATCTCCAGGTATTGAGCAAACAATCCGCTACCCAAACCCGCGCCACCGACGCTGCGGCAAAAGCGACCGGTCTGGCCACGAAACGATTCGACCGCGGCGCGGCCAGCTACTTCGAAGTGATCGACGCTCAGCGCACCGAACTGCAAACCCGCCGCAATGCCAACATCCTCAAAAGCGAACAGGCCGCCGCGACCGTGCAGTTGATCCAGGCACTCGGTGGCCAGTGGTGAGATTACTGGGACTCGATAATTGCGTCGGCGATTTTCTGCAGGTTGGCCAGCACATCGGTTTCCAAAGGATCGACCGAAAGAACAGTGCCGCCGATTGCATCGGCAATCGCTTTGGCGCTGGTTTGATCAAACTGTGGCTGCACGAAAATCATTTTCACGCCCTCGGACTTCGCTTTTTCGATGAGCGCCGCAAGCTGCTTCGGCTCCGGTTTGCGACCACCGATTTCGATCGATTCCTGTTTCAAGCCGTAGGCCTGCGCAAAATACCCGAAGGCTCCGTGATAGACATAAAACGACTGGCCTTTGATCGGCTTGAGTTTGAGCGCGAGATCGTAGTCGAGCTGGGTAATCGCAGCCTCGAGTTCCTCCGCGTTCTTATGAACCTCCCCGGAGTGATTCTGGCCGGTGACTTCTTCCAGGACATAGTGCAGGACGCGGACCTGGTTGATCAGCAATTCCGGTGAAAGCCAGATGTGCGGATCGTTCTCGCCGTGGTCGTGATGATCATGTCCCTCGTGGTCGTGGTCATGATCCTTATGATCGTGGGCGTCTTCCGCTTTCCCTTTTTCTTCTTTCGGTTTTGCCGCGTGATCGTGGTCGTGATCCTTGTGATCATGGTCATGGTCCTTGTGATCGTGCTCCCCATGGTCGTGACCGTGATGATCGTGGCCATGGTGATCGTGATCGTGCTCAAGGAGATCAACTCCCTTCGTCAGATCGACGATCCGCGGATGGTGATCGCTTTTCTCGAAGGCCGCGACGAGATCCTCCTCGAACGGCATCCCGACAGTGAAAAAAACGGCGGCGTCACTGGCCTTGGCGATTTGTTTCGGCGTCGGGGAAAATCCGTGAGGATCCTGGCCGGGCTCGACCAGGGTGAGAATTTCCACCGCATCGGGTCCGGCGATTCGTTCAACCAAACCGGCATAGGGAGGGACCGGGACAACGACGACGGGTTTTTCGTCGTGAGCATGATCATGACCGTGGTGGTCGTGATCGTGGTCGTGATCGTCATTGCAGCCGATCAGGTACAGGGAGGCGAAAGGAACAGCAAAGAGGCGGAGGATACGAAAAATCATGGGTTGGGGTGCGAATTTTATTGCAAGTAAATTGCAACAGATGCGTGCGTTGTCAAACGGTCCGCGCGGCTTCGCGCATTCGTGTTTTGACACGTGAGGCCGGACCGTTCACCGTTCCGCCATGCGATTGATCACCCTCTTTCTCGCCCTTTTTGCAGGCACTGCCATTGCGCAGGAAACGCCTCCGAACATTGTCCTGATCCTCTCCGACGATCAGTCGTGGACGGATTATTCTTTCATGGGCCACGAGCATATTGAGACTCCGCATCTCGACAAGCTGGCGAAGCGTAGCGCTGTTTTTACACGCGGATATGTCCCGACCGCTCTTTGCCGGCCGAGCTTGATGACCCTTGCGACCGGGCTGTATGTTCACCAGCACAAGACAAGCGGTAACGATCCGACTCCCATCAAAAACATGGCCCCGCGGGGCGGGAAAAAAGGAAAAGGAAAGGGCAAAGGAAAAACGGCCGGCCCGACGCCGGAGCAGCAGGAAGCAGCCAAAACCTACGCGGATCTGCGCGAGAAACTGATTTCCCACGTCGATCAACATCCGACGATCCCGCGCGTGCTGGGCGAAAAAGGCTACCTCAGCCACCAGTCCGGAAAATGGTGGGAAGGCAGCTACAAGCGCGGCGGATTCACTCATGGAATGACGCGTGGCCATCCCGAGCCGGGCGGACGTCACGGGGATGACGGCCTGAAAATCGGCCGGACCGGAATGGAACCGGTTACCAATTTCATCGACATGGCCGTGGCGGAGAAAAAGCCGTTCTACATGTGGTATGCGCCGTTTTTACCGCACACCCCGCACAATCCGCCGGAACGGTTGTTCAAAAAATACAAGGACAAGGGCGTCGAGTCCGATCACGTGGCGAGATATTACGCGATGTGCGAATGGTTCGACGAAACCTGCGGGCAGTTACTACAAATGATTGATGAACAGGGCCATCGCGAGAACACCTTGGTTGTCTATGTTTGTGACAACGGTTGGATCCAAGACCCCGATCGGAACGGCTACGCGCCCCGGTCCAAGCAGACACCGTATGAAGGCGGCATTCGCACTCCGATCATGTTTCGCTGGCCTGGGAAGATACCGCCGGCCGAGCGTGACGAATTGGCCAGCAGTATCGACATTTTCCCAACCATCTTGGCGGCGACAAACTCGGCCGTGCCGGAGGGATTGCCCGGTTTGAATC
>JABDJT010000553.1 GCA_013003335.1 Verrucomicrobiales bacterium
CGGGTGGCCTGCTCTTTCGAGTGCATGGCGTCCTGATCGTCATTGACGGCAAATTCGACGATGAGCAGATCGATTCCGCCTTTTTCAAGGACATGGTCGTAGAGCCGGAACGCTCCGGTGGTGGAGCAGGTGGAGCTGAGGCCTGCGTTCGTGAACGTGAAATCGGTATCGGGATATTTTTCTTCCAGCCAGGCGGGGATCATTGCGGTGTGGCCCTTGGTGTTCTGGGTGATGGAGCCCCCGAGAAAGGCGACATGGATGTCCTGGCCGGCCTTGATTTTGGCGAGGAAGTTGGGCGTTCCACGCCGGTTTTGAACCGGATCGTGGTCCGGCGGGGCTGCATCAACAGGAAAAAAAGAAACGGTGAGGACGAAAACGGACAGGGAAAGACGCAAAAAAAACCGGTTCATGGCCGCGAAATTACGCGGTTGGCGGTACCCAACAAGGTCAAAATCGGGCCGAATTCGGCCGGTATTTGGTTAAAAGTCGTCATTTCTTAACAAACTGAGGTCCCCACGGTGGACAAGCTGGGTCTTTTTAGCTATAATTAACATAAATACTAACAAAATTAGAATTGTAAGATTTGTAAGATAATCTGAATGGAAAAACTTCGCAGGATCTGGAAAGCTGCGAGTGGCGTGCCCTGGAAATTCCTGGTTGGGATTCTGGCCATGGGCATCGCCGCTCTTTGCCTTGGTGCTTTCCAGCATGTGGATCGCTATTTTTATGATGCGATGCTGCATTTGCAGCCCCGTGACAACGGGGGTTCTGGCCGATTTGTGATCATCAAGCAGGGCGATCCGGAAGTGCGTTTTGAAGATCAGGACTGGGAGCGGCACCTGTCGTTTCTCCGGAGCAGTGAGGCGGCGGCGATCGTTTTTGAATCGGTCCCCGACGAATCACCCGCCTTTTTCCAGGCTGCCCGGAGCGATTTGGACGGGGATCTGCCACCGGTGATTTTCGGTCAATCCACGGTATTGCTGCCGAATTCGCCGGGCGAACTGGAGGTGAAACCGCTCCCGGAAGCCGCGCAGGCCCTGAAATCGTCCCTGCACCTGTCCCCGTCCTACCTCGACACGGAATTGCTGGAAGGCGGGGATGGAATCTGGCGCTGGCACCGGGGGATGGTGCCGCTGACTGCGTCCGACCGGTTTCTCGGATTGAGCGGAAAGGTGCCGCTGCTCGAAACCCGGGTGGCGGCCGTGTTGTTTGACCGGATGGCCGTCCGGAAGCGGGCGCTGCCGACGAAAGTGTACGGTGTCCGGTATTGGAAAGAAAACGGGAGCTACCGTCATTTCCGCCTGGAGAGACTGGTGGAAGGCGATATTCCGCAGCGGATGCTGGAAGGGCGGATCGTTTTGATCGCGAATGACCCGGACCCGGTGGCTCACCGGATTCCGACTCCGTTTCATCGAGGGACGGATGTGATCGACGGACATGAATTCCGCGCCGCGGCGACTGATTCCCTGTTGAACGGTGATTTCCTCGTGCCGGCATCGGCCGGGGTGCGGGTGGCGGCGGCGATCCTGGTATTCCTGCTCGTGATCACGCTGTTTTCGGTGTTTCGGAACGTGTCCTGTTTCCTGCTGACCGCATCGGTGTTGGTGCAGATTGTATCGGGCTGCTGGCTGGCGTTTCACCTCGCGAATTTCTGGATTCCGCCGACGGAGCTGCTGTTCCTCGTGTCCGGACTGGGGATCATTGAGCGAATTCAGCGCGAAAATTTCCGGAACATGGCGCTCCGGCAGCTGTTCGTGGATACCTACGACCGGATTCACGAAAACCACGAAGCCCAGACTTTTCTCGTGCAGGCAAATCCGTGGCCCCATGTGGAGCAGCTGCTGAAGCAGGCGTTTCCGGTGAAGGAACTGGTGATCCTGGAAGTGGCAGGCGAAGAGGATCAGGCGGGTAATCTCGAACTGGTTTACGTCTCGGAAGATGGACAAAAACTCGGAGAAGAAATCGAGAGCCGCCGCCTGTCGACCGGAGCGAATCCCTTCCGGGGAGCGATGACCAGCGATGGAGCCGAGC
>JABDJT010000586.1 GCA_013003335.1 Verrucomicrobiales bacterium
ATTCATCCCGGCGTGACCGGGCTTCCTCGACGTCGTCCGTCTTCAGGGATACACGAACTCGTTCCGAGGTGTAATCCGGGAAGTGGAGAGTGAAATGGCACCACCAGGTGCCGCGGTTGTTCCACAGATGATGATTCGGATTCTTGCGGTTCACGCGAACTGCGAGGTTGCCGATGGTGGCCCCGCCGCCCGCGAATTGAAGGATGTCTTCGTAGGTCATGATTTGATGCAGTTAGCTGTTTTTTAATTCAGTGAACCGCACCAGGCGTGGGAGAATTTCTGTTCGGGATTTCTCCCGCACATCGGATCTGAACGATCCAGGCACCTTGGCTTCTCCAACCAGGTTGCCGGATTCCGTTTTCCTTTGCAGAAAGCGGGAACCACTCCTGATGCTTGGGAAAAAGATGCCGCGAAATTTGAGGCTGACAAGAAATGTTTTTGTCATACCTGCGACGAAGTTGATTAGTTGACATTTATTTCTAAGAAAGCTTAACTAATTTTGCTTTTCCCGCACCCCTGTCTCCCATGGGTAAAATTCATCACCCTCTGCCCGTTGAATCGGCTACGAACCCCTCCGTAGAGCCGACTCTCCAGCTCCGCGAGAACGGTCCCGAAAATGAGTATTTCCGGTTTTTCCCGGGCTTTCTCCTGCTTGGGCCGCAGCGAACCGGCACAAATTGGTTGTATCAAAATCTGAAACGGCATCCGCAGATTTTTCTTCCCCGGGTGAAGGAAACTCATTATTTCAGCACGCTTGGCCAGCCTGACCACCGGCGATTCCTCTTTGATTACGCAGATGATTTTTTGCGGGAATTCATGCGGGACACCCCGAAGACGTGGCTGGAGAAAAATTACGCCGCTCTGAAAAAGTATCGGGACCGGTACAAGGTCGAAATTCGGGGCGAAGCAACGCCCACCAACGCACTGATTGACGCTCACCAAATTGGCGAGATTTTGAAAATTCAGCCAAATTTGAAGGCTGTCCTGATTCTTCGTGATCCGATTGAGCAAGCCTGGGAACGCGCCCGCAATGCTGTCATCCGCCTGTACGGTCGGGACGGGCTCAACCGGGTTGGGGCAGAGGATTTTGCGCGATTTTTTGAAGAGACTGCCCCGGCGAAACAGGCAGCGGGCTATTCAGAAATCATCAGCAAGTGGGCGAACGCTTTGAAGCCGGGAAATTTGTTTGTCGGCGATTTTCGAATGATTCAATGCGCGCCGGCGGCTTTGCTGACCAGCCTGCATGATTTTCTGGGAGTTCGGAGCGGCACAAAGTATTCGGGTCGCCATCTCGAGGAACGGTTCGGGATTTCGCGATCAAAAGAAGAGCGGGAACCGATTCCCGAGGGGATGCTCGAATTTTTGAATGACTACTTCAGAGAGGAAAGCCGGGACTATCAGCGAATCGATCGCACGCTGAATTCATTCGCCGTCCCGCAAATCTCTGTGGCGCATCATCGATTTCCCACGAGTGGTGCGCCAGTTTCTCTCGGACTTGATCGGGTTGTGACGCCACTTCGCGACCGCAAGGCTGTGCTGGCCTGATTTCGAACCAACAGAGTTGGATTGGCGAACAAACCCTGTTGATTCGTTCGATCCCGGTTTCGGGCGCAAAAATGCAACGTGACAGGGAGTGACGTTTGGGATTTGCTTCCTTTGATTCAACATGAAGCGTTTCCTGATTTTTCTTGCCCTCACCAGCCCGGTTTTTGGTGTCGATTTCAATCGCGATATCCGGCCGATCCTGTCGGACAAGTGCTTTGCCTGTCATGGCTTTGATGAAAAGGAGAGGAAAGCAGATCTGCGGCTGGATACCAAAGAGGGGGCATTCGCGGATCTCGGCGACGGAGTTTTCGCTCTGGTGCCGGGGAAGCCGGAGGAAAGCGAGGCCTGGCTGCGAATCGATCTGGATGCGGATGACGAGGATGTCATGCCGCCGAAAAAATTTCACAAGGAGCTGACGCCAGAGGAAAAATCGCTGATCAAGCAATGGATCAAAGAAGGTGCGGAATATGAAACGCATTGGTCCTACAAGCCGGTGCAGCGACCGGATGGAGCAGGAAAAATTGATGGGATCCTGGAAAAGCGGCTCGTGGAAAAAGGACTGGGTTTTTCGCCGCAGGCGGACAAGATCACTCTCGCGCGGCGGCTGCATTTCGATTTGCTCGGGCTGCCGCCAACTCCGGGGGTGGTGGAAGCATTCGCGAACGACGATTCGCCGCAGGCTTACGAAAAACTGGTCGATGAACTGCTGGCAAATCCGGCGTTTGGTGAGCGGATGGCGGTGTTCTGGCTCGACCTGGTGCGTTACGCGGACACAATTGGGTATCACTCCGATACCACAATGGAGGTCTCGGCCTATCGGGATTACGTGATCCGTGCATTTAACGAAAACAAGCCGTATGATCAATTTACGATCGAGCAGCTGGCTGGAGATTTGCTGCCGAACCCGACGCTGGAACAGAAGGTGGCGTCGGGATACAACCGGCTGTTGCAAACCACTGAGGAGGGTGGTGCGCAGGCTGCGGAGTACATGGTGATTCACGCAGCAGATCGCGTGCGAAATGTCTCGGAGGTTTGGCTCGGATCCACAATTGGTTGCGCCCAGTGCCACGATCACAAATACGATCCGTTTTCGCAGCGGGATTTTTATTCGCTGGCCGCCTTTTTTGCCGATGTAAAAGAAAAACCGATCGGGAAACGGGTGCCGAATTTGAAATTGCCGTCTCCAGAACAGGAAAAGCGGATCGCGGAACTGCGCAAAAATCTGGAGGAAAAAACCGTCGGGAAATTGAAAGCCTCGAATGCCGACCTCGCCCAAAAACTGGCTGACGCGCAAGCGAAATGGGAGGCGGAGGCTCTGGCAATACTTGAGAAGGGAGGAGACGCATGGGTTATTGTCGATCCGGTTTCGATCAAATCGGCTGGCGGCCAGACATTGAAAAAGCAGGAGGATTTTTCCGTGTTGGCGAGCGGAAAAAATCCGGCGAAGGACAATTATGTCGTCACCCTGAAAGGCTCAGGAAAGGTGCACGGATTTCGCCTCGAAGCCCTGACTCACGATTCTCTGGTGAACAAGAGTTCTTCGCGGGCGAATGGGAATTTTGTGCTGACAGGTGTGTCGGCGAAGCACGAAGGCAAACCGGTCCGGATCGCAAGTGCGAAGGCCGATTTTGAGCAGGCAAATTACCCGGTGAACAATACGCTCGACGGAAAAGGAAACACCGGCTGGGCGATTGACGGTCACAACCAGGTCGCGAATCGCGTGGCGATGTTTCTATTCGAAGCCCCGATCGATCTTGGTGAAAGCGGTACCTTCACCGTCGAGTTGCAGCACCAGTCGGGCTTTGCGAAGCACAATATCGGGCGGTTCCGGCTTTCGACGACCGATTCACAAAATCCCACTCTGTCGGGCGGTCCGGACGTGCCGCCGAATGTGCTGGCTGCTCTGAAAATTGAGCCGGGCCTCCGGGATCCGAATCAAAAGAAACTGGTAGCGGATCATTATCAATCCACGGCCCCACTGCTCGCCGATGCCCGGAAAAATCTCGACGAATGGAAAAAGGAATTGGACGGCATCGAGAAAAGTTTGCAGACCATGCTGGTTTCCGAACCGCTTCCTCAGCCCCGCATGACACGAATTCTCGATCGCGGCAATTGGCTCGATAAAAATGGCGAGGTTGTCCAGCCGGCGCTCCCCGCTTTTCTGCCAAAAGATGCTGAAAACGAAATTCCGGAAGACCGGCGCGGAACCCGGCTTGATCTCGCCAGATGGATCATGGCGGAAAGCAATCCGCTGACGGCCCGGACTTTTGCCAACCGAATGTGGAAATTGTTTTTCGGTGCCGGAATTTCCCGTGACCTCGGTGATTTGGGAGGGCAGGGTCAGCCGCCAACGCATCCGGAGTTGCTCGATTTTTTAGCGGCCGAATTTCGCGAAAGCGGCTGGAATGTGAAGGCGCTGGTGAAGCAGATCGTGATGTCAGAAGCATACCGGCAGGTATCAACCGTGTCGCCCGCGGCGCAGAAAGCCGACCCCGGAAATCAGTTGTTCAGCCGGCAGGGTCGCTGGCGGATTGAGGCGGAGTTCGTGCGGGATTCCGCTTTGAGAATCAGCGAGCTGCTTTTCGACGAAAAACTGGGAGGGAAGAGCGTGAAGCCCTACCAGCCCGCCGGTTATTGGCAGCACTTGAATTTCCCGAAACGGAAATGGATTCCGGGCAAGGGTGAGGAGCTTTATCGGCGCGGCGTTTACACGTTTTGGTGCCGGACGTTTCCGCATCCTGCGATGGTCGCATTCGACGCTCCGAGCCGGGAAGAATGCACTGCCGAACGACCCCGTTCCAACATACCCCAGCAGGCGCTGGTGCTTTTGAACGACCCCGTTTTCGTCGAAGCCAGCCGGAAATTCGGGGAGCGAATTGCGAAACTGCCGGAAAACGAGCGCGTGGCCGGTGCGTGGAAAATGGCCCTCTCCCGCGAGCCGACCGCGGAAGAGGCGAAAATCCTGAACGAACTCTATGCGAGCCAGAAAGCCCGATATGCAGCCGACGAAGCGGCGGCCAACGAGCTGCTGAAAATCGGCGAGTCCCCGGCACCCTCCGGGATTCCGGCTTCCGAAGCCGCCGCGTGTACGTCCCTCGCGCGGGCGATCATCAACGCCTACGAAACGACGTCACGTTTCTAGTATACTTTATGAATCTCCTTTTCGACGTCCACCTGGACCTCAGTCTCAACGCCTTGGAGTGGAACCGAGATTTGCGGCTGTCTTCTTCTGAAATTCGAAAAATCGAATCTGAAAATCCCCGTGAAATCAAGGGGCACGCTCTCGGGACGACCACATTTCCCGATATGCGGCGAGGCGGAATCGGTTTGTGTGTTGCCACACAAATCGGGGGATGCATGAAGCCCCGGGCGTTCGTGGCGTGCTGGGAGTCACCTCCGCAGGCCTGGGCAATGACCCAGGGGCAACTCGCCTGGTATCAA
The DNA here is from genome assembly GCA_013003335.1 of Verrucomicrobiales bacterium. Taxonomy (GTDB): domain Bacteria; phylum Verrucomicrobiota; class Verrucomicrobiia; order Verrucomicrobiales; family DEV007; genus JABDJT01. Next base: position 4,987 of record JABDJT010000586.1, read on the forward strand.
GCCATGGAGGATGCCGGAGAAATGGAACAAATCACTGATTTGGCCGGGCTGGATGCCCATCTCGAGCGCTGGAAAGATCCTGAAACGGCTGCGGCCAACAATGAGCCGATCGGCTATATCCTGAGCCTGGAGGGCGCGGATTCGATGGTTACGATCGACCATTTGGAACGCGCCTGGGAATACGGACTCCGGGCCATGGGGCCATCGCATTATGGAAAAGGCCGATACGCGATGGGGCATGATGTCGAAGGTGGACTCACTGCCGAAGGCCCGGACTTGCTGCGGAAGATGGACGAACTGGGCATCATCCTCGATTGCACCCATCTCAACGACGAATCCTTCTGGCAGGCACTGGAAATATACGAGGGCCCTGTCTGGGCCAGCCACTCCAACTGCCGTGCCCTGGTTGACGACCCTCGCCAGTTCAACGACGAACAAATCAAAGCACTCATCGAACGCGGTGCAGTGATCGGAGCTGTTTTTGATGCCTGGATGATGAAGGCGGGCTGGGTTCGCGGCGAAAGCACACCCGAAACCGCTGACGTTCGAATTGAGATCGCTGCTGATCACATCGATCACATTTGCCAGTTAGCCGGGAACGCAAAACATTGCGGTATCGGCAGCGACCTGGACGGCGGTTTTGGCCGCGAACAAAGCCCCCGTGATCTTGATACGATCGCTGACCTTCAAAAACTGGATGGTATTCTGAAAAATCGCGGATACAGCGACGATGACATCGCAGGGATTTTTCACGGGAATTTCCTTCGCAGGCTTCGCGAAGCGTGGTCGTGACTGGCCGGGCGTTAGCTAAGACGCAATTGGCGCAGCAAATCCACGTGCACCTGGATCAAGTTCCGGGCGTCTCTCCGGACAATCGGACTTTCGCTGTGGCGCTTCAGCCACTGTCGGCGGATCAGGTTCTGGATGGTGTCAGCCACTTTACTCTAGGAACGGGATTCAATTCGGGTTACGCCGGGTTGGACGTCGATTCTCCGGTTTCAGTCACGAAAAATTCAATTTTTTCCAAAAAAAAACGAACCAACAGGGTTCGTTCGAGGAACAGACCCTGTTGGTTCGTGGATTGGAGAATTCCAAAAATCGGTCAAGCTGCGAACACCCACTCGTAGGAATCGGTGTGAGCGTATATTTTTTCGCGGATGCTGCCGCACAGACCACGCAGCCCGGGGAAAAGCGTGCGATGATCGATTCCCATTCCGCGCAGGTGATGGCGGATCGATGACTTGAATTCGTGCGGAATGACGATCTGGCAGAGATGCAGCCGATCTTCGCTGCAGGATTCGTAGTGGTCTTCGAAGCTGATCGCAGGCGTGTCGAATTCCGGCAGCACGTGGCTCAGGAAACAGGTTTTCTGAGCGAGAATTTCGGGGTGGCCGTGTTTTGGAAAATAGAGCTGCGGGCGGTCCGGCACCTGCTCGAAATCCTGGGTCAATATCAGGTCGCGGTCGCCGGGCAGAATTCGCCAGACCACGCCGTCGGATTCATCCCGGCGATTTTCTGTCGCAAAAAACAAGGCAACAAGCGCGTTTTCCGTCCAACTCGTGAATCTCGTGGGAAGCCCGAAGTGCTGACCAATCGCGCGCCATTCCAGTTCGGTTCCCGGGGTTTCGCCGCCGAGAAACGGCTGGCCGGCCTGCTGTTTGAACTGAAATGCGAGAGCGCATTCCAGGTCGTCCCAATTTTTAAACTCCGATTGCCCGATCGATTCGCGCAGAAGCGAAGGCACAAGCCGCCATCCAATATCGGCCTGTCCGCGATAGACCGGCTGCCGCTGAAAGCCCAAATTCGGGACAATTTCCTCAACGAATGCCTGCACGGTATGAATTTCAGTCGTCTCAATTTCTCTCATTGTATCGTGTGGGTAGACTTTTACTCGATTTCAAGTCAAGTTAGACTCAAAATAAGATTACTGACTGCGAGTGACCCGGGCGAGGATCGCCCGGACTTCCTGCCTCGACCGCGAAGCCTGATGAACAGGATTATCAATCGAGATCGCTTGAATGCTCATCTGAAGCGGGTGTTTCAGGCTGACCGACGTGGCTGGGCGGTTGTGGTGCAGCGCTTTGACTGCAGTTTGCTTGTGGTTCAATTTATTCCTCATTTGTTACTCAGTTATTGGAGTTGCAGCAGGCTTTCTCTCAAAAGAAAGACTTGTTTCTCATTTTTCTCTCAAATTGTAAAGACCTTTTTTCTGGTATTCTTAAAATTTTCGTGATAAATTTGAGATGAAATGGTTGGTTCCCTGTCTGAAATCATCAAGAATGCAATTCCCAAGCTCAGTTTGAGTGAACTGCGCGGCTATCGGGACATGTTTGATGTCGCGATTGGATTTCATGAGCAGAGCGAAGTCTCCATCGATCTCAATTCGGGTGAACTTTCAGTGGTTAAAGAACCAACAACGGCTGAACTGGCCCGGGAAACGCTGTGTGATGTTGGCGGAAACTACGATTTTACCCTGGCAGATCTCGCCCTGCTCGCTTCGGTGGTTTTGGCTGCCGAACGCGAAGTGTTCAACAGCCGGGACATCAATGATGTGATCGAGGAATGCGGCCGACCACGCGTGGTTCACATCACTTCGGCGCTGACTGGGTTGTTGACGAAGAATTATCTGACCGGTTCAACGAAAGAAATGAGGTTGCCGCCCGAGGGGCTGACGAAGGCGAAGCGCCTGATCGAAGCTTCCCGCCGAGCGGCGTGAGGGGGGCACGAATTCAGAGATTTTGAATCGCCGATGAATGATTCCGGAGGTGAGGGAATCCGGGGGCAATGCAATGTTGTTTTTTTTCGCCTTTCAGGTTCGATTGGATGATTACGCCGAAAATCACAGTTGATCTTCAATTGGATTCGCTCTTTGGCGCGACGTTACCAAACCGAGTGCAAAAGCTGGTTGATGATGAATTGAACCGGGGCAGATGGCTGGACGGGTTTGATATTGCGGTAAGCCCAGCGGCATTGAATCAGGAGGATGGAGAAAAACTGCTGGAGGTGATATTGGATGCATATCCGGAGGAACGGATCAATCACGCCAAGCTCCTTGAGTTGATCGATCAGGAATTGCCGCAGCACCAGATTGCCGGAATCGGGTGGATTACCGCGGACGACGGTTCGTTCCTGCTCACGGATAGTCTGCGAGTTTGTAGGGTGCGGGGGGACCTCCCTGATTTGGAGGTCTCCCCGAATTTCGCTCGATATGGTATCGAGTTCGATTCGGTTGATCGTGAGGCGGTCAGGGGGAGATCGTTCTGGATCAACTCCAATGCGTGTGATTGTCCTTTCGTCCTCAGTTTCGGCACAGGTGAATTGATTGAAGGGCAGAGTTTCCCAGATTGAAGGCAATAAAAAAAGACGCCTCGAAACAATCCCGTTCGGGAGTTCGAGGCGCCTTATTTGGATGCCCACCTGTGTCGTCTTCGACTGTTTTGGGTCACTTTCCCGTTTCTCAACAGGTTGGGAGCCGCTGCCATATGGACTCAGACTTCTTTTGCCTTCCAGTAAAGGCCTGACAGCCGAAATCCGGCTAAGCCCCGCTTAACGTATTAACGGATCGGACCCAAGGTCGCCGATAAAGGACGAACACTGCAGGAAATTCGAAAGTTGAACGATCCGGCAGGATTCTATGTTAGAAACATTCTGCGTTGGGGGTTTATTTTCACCCCTCGCTGAATGGTCAACGGAATTCTACCGGCAATTCGGTTTTGAGGGAATCCAAAAGTTTCCCGTGAGCCGTTTCGACCTCCGCCGCTTCCAGCGTTCGGTCCGGGGACCGGTATAAAAGCGAATACGCGAGGGACTTTTTGTCGGATGCGAGTTTTTTGCCGGAGGGATCCTGGAACACGTCGAACAACTCAAAATCAACGAGTAACGGCTCGTTTCGGTTTTCGAAAAATGCTTCGACTTCGGTGTTGGCGAGATCGGCAGGCACCAGCATCGCAATGTCGCGTGAGCTGCCGGGAAATTTGGGCAGCTCGGCAAATTTCACGTCACCGGTGATCGCGGCAGCGAGCTTTTTCATGTTGAACTCGGCGACGGCGACAGGTTTTTCGAGGTCAAATTCGCGTGCCCGGCCGGGAGGAACGAATCCGGCGAGACCAAGTTTGGCCGCTTTTTTGCCGGATCCGATTTCAATGCTGGCGGCACAGAGCAGGCGGTTGTCTTCGATCGCTTTGAATTTCACATCTTTGCCGGGGCAGAGGGATTCGATCACGCCTCGCAGGTCGAACAGATCAACCGGGTCCGGTTTGCCATCATGCCAGCTGCGGCTGGCGCGTCCGCCGGTCATGAGCAGGGCGAGGTGTTCGTGCTCGATTTCGTCGCCTTTCGGCGTGGCGGTGAAAACACGCCCGGTTTCGAACAGGCGAAGATCGGCATTTCCAAACCGGACATTTCGGCCAGCACAGGCAAGCAGACCGGGAACAAGACCGGGTCGAAGGTAATCCTGCTCGTCATTGAGCGGATTTTTCAGGCGGATCGGGCTCATTCCGCGATGGGTCGTGGCGCAGTCGTCGGCAAGTTCGGCTTCGCCGATCAGTTTCAGGTTTCGGGTTTCGTAAAAACCGAGGCCGCTGAGCCGGATTTGAATTTTCCGGGAAAAGTCGTAGCTCTGGTCCGCTTTTGAGGCCGGAGTGTAGGGTGCGAAATTGCTGGCCGGGACGTTGTCGAGGCCATATACGCGGGCGACTTCTTCGATTAAATCGACTTCACGGGTGAGATCGAGTCGGTAAGTGGGGATTCGCCACATCGCGTAAGTGCCGTCTTTTCCAAAGGAATCGAGACCGAGCGCGGTGAGGATTTCGGTGATGTGCTCGTCGCCAACATCACAGCCCATCAGCTTGCGGACATTGTCCGTATCGAGATCGACAGGCATCGGTGAAGCCGGGGCTTTCCCGGCCACGACGATGTCGGAATCGGCTTTTCCGCCCGCGAGTTGGAAAATCAATTCCTCGGCCAACTTCGACGCGCCGATCACCTGGTGAGGATCGACGCCCCGTTCGAAGCGGTAGCTGGAATCGGAATGGAGATCGAGCCGACGGGCCGTGCGGCGGACTGCGGATGGCACGAACCACGCGGATTCGAGCAAAATGTCAGTGGTTTCCTCTGTGACACCGGAATCCTCACCGCCCATCACGCCGCCGAGAGCGATGGCTCCGTTATCGTCGGCAATCACGACGTCGGTTGATTTGAGCGCGCAGGTTTCGCCGTCGAGCGCGAGAAATTCCTCGCCCTCCTTCGCGTCGCGGACCTGTATGGCACCTTTCACTTTGGCGAGGTCAAACGCGTGGAGCGGCTGGCCCATTTCCATGAGCACGAAATTTGTGATGTCGACGATGTTGTTGATCGGCCGCAGGCCGATTGCATTCAGCTTTTCCTTCAGCCATTCAGGCGATTCCCCGACTTTTACTCCGCGAATCCAGCGACCGGTGTAGTAAGGACAATTTTCCGAGGAAAGGACGATTTCGCTGTCCTCCGCCGTCTTCGGCGTTTCTTTCACCCCGCCGAAATGGGGCTGTGTTTTCAATTCGCGACTGCCGACAGCAGCGAGTTCCCGGGCCACCCCGAGGTGCGAAAGGCAGTCCGGTCGATTCGGAGTGATTTCGAGATCGAAAACGGCGGGATACACGTCCGACAGGACCGTTCCCGGTTCGAGATCAGCGGGCAGAATCATAAGGCCGTCCGAATCTTCGCTCAGGTGCAATTCCGCTGCCGAGCACATCATACCGTGCGATTCCACGCCGCGCAGTTTGCCGGACTTGATTTCAAATGTTTTCCCGTCCTTCGAGGTCAATGTACAACCGGGAAGAGCCAGAGGAACTTGATCACCGACCTTGTAATTTTTTGCACCGCAGACGATCTGCCGCGGAGCATCCGAGCCGTCATTCACGGTGCAAACGGAAAGCTTGTCCGCGTCCGGATGCTTTTCAGAGGAGAGCACTTCAGCAACGATCAGGTTCGCGGGAAGGGAGTGGATCCCCTCGACCTCGATGCCGGTAAAGGTGAGCAGATCGCTCAGTTCATCGATCGAGAGATCACCGAAATCGACGTGATCGCTGAGCCATTTGAGACTGACTTTCATTGTAGAAAAATCGTATTCGGTTACGCAAACTGCTTCAAAAAGCGCACATCATTCTCGATCAGCAGACGGAGGTCCGGTATGCCGTAGGTAATCATCGCGAGACGGTCGAGACCCATCCCGAAGGCGAAACCGGTGACTTTTTTCGGGGAATATTCTTCGTCATCCCGGGTCTGCCCGACGGCATCGAACACCGCCGGATCGACCATGCCGCAGCCGGCGATCTCGATCCATTTGGCGGCTTTGCCGGGGGCTTCCAGTTTCAGGTCGACCTCAAAACTCGGCTCGGTGAACGGAAAAAAGTGCGGACGAAAGCGGACCTCTGTTTTTGAGCCGAACAGCTCGCGGAAGAAGAATTCCAGAGTGCCTTTCAAATCGGCGAGTGTCACGTTTTCATCGACGTAAAGGCCCTCAAGTTGGTGAAATGCTGTGAGGTGCGTGGCGTCAATCTCGTCGCGGCGAAACGCGCTTCCGGGTGCGATAATCCGGATCGGCGGGGGCGTGGTTTCCATCGTGCGAATTTGCACACTGGAGGTGTGGGTTCGCAAAAGTTTGCCGTTTTCAAAATAAAACGTGTCGCTCTCGTTTCTTGCCGGGTGATCTTCGGGTGTGTTGAGTGCGTCGAAGCAGTGCCATTCGGTCTCGATTTCCGGCCCTTCGGCCAGGGCGAATCCCATACGGCGGAGAACAGAAACGGCGTTGTCGAGCACGTGGGTGAGGGGATGAAGTGCCCCTTGCGGGATTGGACGACCCGGCAGGCTCGGATCGATTCCGTCGAATGCGGCCGCATCTTTCGCGGCGGTCAGCGCAGCGTTTTTCTCGTCCAGCGCATCGGTAATCGCGGTGCGGACTTCGTTCAGCTTTTGGCCGACGGCCGGTTTGTCTTCTTTTGCGACATCGCGCATTCCGGAACTGGCGGCGGCGACCGATCCTTTTTTGCCGAGAAATTTCACCCGGGCCGCTTCGAGATCTGATTCGCCGGAAAGGCCATCAATCTCGGCAAGGGCTTCCGTTTTCAGTTGGTCGAGCTCTTGTAGCATGGTGTGAAATTTGTTTTCGATTGAACAGGGTTGGTTGGGCGAACAGACCCTGTTGATTCGTTTCCGGAAATAAAAGAAAAAAGCCGGTTTCGCCTCGAATGAGCGGGCGAGTCCGGCTTTCTCGGTTGGGAAAAATCTGTGCCTGAAAAATCAGGCGGATTTCGCTTTTTCTTCCAGGCCGGCCTTCGCCTGTTCGGCAATGGCGGTAAAAGCTGCGGGATCGTTGATCGCGATGTCGGAAAGGACTTTGCGGTCAATTTCGATTTTGGCGGCATTCAGCCCTTCGATCAAACGTGAATAGGTAATTCCGTTTTCGCGGGCGGCGGCGCTGATTCGCTGGATCCAGAGACGGCGGAAAGTGCGCTTCCGGTTTTTGCGGTCGCGGTATTGCCATTGCTGGGCCTTGTAGACCGCGTCTTTGGCGTAGCGAAACAGCTTGGAGCGTGCGCCGCGGTATCCTTTAGCTTTTTTCAGCATGCGCTTGCGGCGCTTCCGACTGGCGGGTGCGTTGGTTGCACGTGGCATTTTATGTTATCCTCCGAACAGGTTGTTGTTTCGTTTGGGTTTGATTTCCGACCGGCTGACTCACCCGTTCGTTCAGGCGGGACATTTGTTTCGAAGTCCCGCCAGTCAGCTCGGTGCGAATTTGATCAAATCAATGATCAAACGGCATTTCCGCCTTGATATTTTTCTCGTCACACTTGGCGGCGAGAACGCTCTGGCTTAGATGCCGGCGGCGTTTGGCATTTTTGCGGCGCATCAAGTGGCGTTTGCCCTGTTTGCGACGCAAAATACGTCCGGTTCCGGTCACCTTAAAACGTTTGGCGACGGATTTCCGGGTTTTAGCTTTTCCACCTGATCTGGCCATAGCGGGCGCGAATCTATTCAGTTTCGGAGAAGGCGCAAGGGGTTTTTGTCAGAAGGGTCAGTCTCTAAGTTTATCAAAAATTTAACTTTCCTTAATTAATGATCTCGATTATAAAAAGACCAAACTTTTCCAGTCTTCCCGCCGCCTACCCAATCCATTAACCCAACCCGCCTCCGGCACCCAGTGGCATGAGCTCTTCGATCGAACAAATCAAATCGATCAATCATCATTTGCGGCACGCAATTGAGCAGGTCAGCGAAGGTATCCTGATCATCGAATCGGATACTCTCCAACCGATGGGGCCGAAAATCGTGTTCGCCAATCGAGCCGCCGGGGTCTTATCCGGCTATGAACCGGGGTCCTTGACGGGGCAACCGATCGGCCTGGTTTATGATCCGGAATGCCTGAATGACCTGGTCGCCCGGCTTCCACGAGTCGCCGAGTCGACGAAAACCTACCAGATGAAAAAGGACATCGTTCGGAAGGGTGGAGATCGAGTGAAGCTCCGCTGGACGGTCTCCGCGGTGGCAGGCACGGCCGGGGAAGCGGTGAATTATACCTTTACGCTTCGCCAGCTTGGACAGCCGGCAGAAACGATTGACAGTCATCACGCGCCTCCAGCCAGTGCGGTGGCGGACAGCGTGTTGAATGAAATCGGGAAGGGACTGGAAATCAGTCGGGTGGAATCATTGGCGCTGCTGGTTGGCGGGACGGCTCATGATTTCCGAAATGCTCTCCAGGCGATCCAGACGAAGCTGACTCTCGCGCAACTGAATTGCCCTCCGGACAATCCGGCTCGTGGACACATCAAGGACGCGGAAGAAGCGACGAGGCATGCACACTCGCTGGCGCAGAAGATCTTGAATTTCACGAAGGGAAAGGAAAGCAAGGTCGAAGTGGTGAATTTGACCGAAATGCTGACGGACGTGGCCAATATTTCCGTAATGGGTACACAGGTGCGGTGTGAGGTCGGAACCGTGGCGGATCTGGCGTCTGTCCGCGTGGAATCCCTGCAGGTCCAGCAGGTGTTTCACAATCTGCTAATTAATGCCTGCCAGGCCATGCCGAATGGAGGCGTCGTACAGGTCGAAGGCCGGAATTACAGTATTCCCGCCGGAAACAACCTCAATCTTTCGGCTGGAAATTATGTTGTGATTTCTGTGCGGGACAGGGGCATCGGGATTGAAGCTTCCAAGCTTTCCCGGATTTTTGATTCCGATTTCACCACCAAGCAAAATGGCACGGGCATGGGTCTGGCCACCTGCAAAGCGATCGTGGAACGCCACCTGGGAGCGATCACTGTTTCATCCCGCGTGAATGTCGGCACAGAATTCAAAATTTTTCTTCCGGCCTGTGCTCCGATTGAATCCCGGGGAGCAGGAAGTGCTCCGGCACGCCAAACCCCGCAAAATTCCTCTGATTTCCCCGCTCCGGGCACTGGACGGATCCTGGTGGTGGACGATACCGATTCCGTGCGTGAGGCTGCGGAGCAACTGCTCGCACACCTCGGCTATCAGACCGTTTCCGCCTCGAACGGCCAGGAAGCCGTCGAAAAGTATCGCGATTCAATTTTAACACCGGAACCGATTACCGCAGTGCTGCTGGACATGACTCTGCCCGGAGGACTCAGTGGCGAGGAGGTGAAACGGGAAATTCAGCAATTTGACCGGAACGCCCGGGTAATTGCCACAAGCGGTTATTTTGATGACGACGCTGAAGGCCTGTTGCGCAATGAAGGCTGGGCGGGGGTGTTGCCCAAACCCTATGCCGTCGAAGATTTGTCATCGGCCATCTCGCGGGCCATGCAGAATTGAGCGAAAAAACGAATGAACAGGGTCGGTCTGGCGAACGAACCCTGTTGGTTCGTACCGAGCGAAGATGAGTGAGCCCAGCACGGCCGAACTTCTCGATTTCCTGGGGGAATACGTGACGGAGAACAAGCGGTCGAAAATGGCGCGGGCACTCGATTTTAGAACTCGTCACCTGTCGATTGTCCTCGAAGATATTTACCAGCCGCACAATGCCAGCGCCTGCCTGCGAAGCTGCGATTGTCTCGGCGTTCAGGACATCCACGTCATCGAAAAACGGAATGAGTACCGGCCGAACCGGGAAGTGGCAATGGGGAGCGCGAAATGGCTGACGCTCCGCCAATACAACGACACCACCGATTGCCTCGAGAGGCTGAAATCAGCCGGATACCGGATTATCGCAACCACTCCCAATGAGGACGGTTTTACCCCGGTGACTCTGCCGCTGGAAGGGCCCGCAGCTCTCCTGTTTGGCACGGAGGAGCAGGGCCTGTCGGAAGAAGCACTAGCTCTCGCTGACGAGACGCTGCGCCTGCCGATGTTCGGGTTTACTCAGAGTTTCAATATTTCCGTGACGGTCGCCGTGACCCTTTCCCGATTGATCGAGCGCCTGCATTCTGCAGACGAAGCCGCAGACTGGAAACTCGGGCGGGAAGAGCGGGACGAACTACTTCTCGAGTGGTATCGCAAAATCGTGACGAGCCACGAGTTGCTGGAGGACCGGCAGTTCGGCAATGGCTAGGTTCGATCCCGCGACTTACAGATCCGGGAAATTCGGGATGTCGTCATCGTCATCACCGGTGTCACCTTCGAGGCCTTTTTCCTCCATCTTTTGCAAGACGACGGACATGTCTTCGACTTCCTCCCAAACTGTCCCGGCGATATAAACCGGGGCTTCCTGCTGGACGGCGAGGGCGATGGAATCACTTGGTCGCGCGTCGATTTCGATGATTTTCCGATCCTCGAGTTCGTTTTCCGCTTCAATGATAAGACGGGCGAAATAGACGCCGTCATTGAAATCGTTGATCACCACCCGCTGCACGTGGGCGCCGAGAGAGGTGAGGATATCGGCGAGAAGATCGTGAGTTTGCGGGCGGGGTTTGGGTGTGCCGTGGATGAACATGGTGATCGCGCTGCCGACGAACTGGTCGACATAAATCACGAACACCTTCTCCTCGTTTCCGAGGAAAACGGCTGACCCGGCACTGGTGGGCAGCACGGCCCGAACTTGAACTTCGACAACGGAACTTTCCATTCAGATTGGCAACAGTTTCGGCTCAGTAAATTGGAGACGCAAACGGCATTTCAGATTTTGCCAGGAATTCGCGGTGTTCCCGTGCCACCGAGATGTATTTTTCCGCCCAGCTGCGAATCGATTTCCGTTCAGCCGAATCGAGAGCACGCACGACCCGGGCCGGTGAACCCACTACCAGCGAACCCGGTGGAACTTTCGTTCCCTGGGTCACCAGTGATCCCGCACCGATGATGGATTGGGCTCCGATTTCCGCTCCGTCCATCACGATGGATCCCATTCCGATGAGCACCTCGTCATCCACAGTACAGGCGTGTAAAATTGCCTTGTGACCACAGGTCACATAACTGCCGATCGACGTCCCCAGGTCGCTCGCCAGGTGCACGACCGAGCCGTCCTGAATATTCGATCCGGGCCCGATTTCGATCGACTGAATATCAGCGCGCAGAACGGTCTGATACCAAATGCTGGCCTCCTCGCCGAGAGTCACATCGCCCATCACGATCGCGCCGGGCGCGATGAAAACTGACTCCGGAAACGATGGATTCTGCTCCAAATGAGTGCAGACGGGGGATTCAGGCTTCATCGGGAAAAATCGTCGATTTTGGGGATTTGAGGCAGAAATTGCAGAAATCGGGGAAAAAAAACACCAAAAACGGCTGAAACCCTGCTATTTCGGGGAAAAACCGCTTTACGGCTTCCCCCAGAAAGACTAAGAAGTTTTTGATGAATAAAGGAGATCTAATTCAAGCCGTCCAGAAAGAACTGGGAAACGATACCACCAAAAAAGCCGCTGAAGACGCCGTGAACGCCGTCCTCTCGTCGATTGCCAAAGGTGTCAAAAAAGACCAATCCGTTCAATTGATCGGATTTGGTACGTTCGAAGTGCGCAAGCGTGCCGCCCGAAAAGGTCGCAATCCGAAAACCGGAGAAGCGATCCAAATCAAGGCGTCCAAAACGGTTGGCTTCAAGCCTTCCTCCGCGCTCAAGGGTTCCCTCTGATTCTGGTCCACCCACAAAGTTCAATCACCTAAAAAACGGCAGGCCGAAAGGTCTGCCGTTTTTTTGTGTGGACTTAAAAGTCGCTCTCCCGCCAGCTGATCAGCCGGGCATCGCCTTCTTCGTCCGCATTTTCCGGGAGGAAACCCTGGTTCACCAGGAACTGATCGGTCGCAGCGAGGACGGCTTCGTAGGAAAACGGATCGACATTCAAATTGAAAAAACTTTCTTCCCGTCCGTCGAACGGGTGAAATTCGCAGACGTTCCGCTTCTTCCGGTTCAGCTTTTTCGCAAACGTCCTCACACTTTCACAGGGGATAAACCGGTCCATCGTTCCGTGAAAAATAATCATCGGCGGCATTCCCGGGTCAATGAATCGGGACAGCGAGAATCCCTTCGCCTCCGCCGGGGTCTCAAACCGTTTCGTGGCATAGGTGTCCCTGGTCAGGTCGATGATGGGAGCAAAGAGTACCACCCCGTTCGGCCTTCCATCAATTTCCTCCGGATCTGTTCCGTCTTCGCGCACGTCCGGGTTCATCGCCGTTGTGGCTGCCATGTGTCCTCCGGCGCGTCCTCCTGCCGCGATTATTTTCTCCGGATCCACCCGCAATTCCTCTGCGCTCATTCGCGCCCAGCGAATCGATGATCGGACGTCCTGCATAGCCTGAATTGGCGTCGAACCCGGATGGGAAGCAGCCGTGCGATACTCCACCAGGGCAGTCACCACGCCACGTTCCGCAAAGTGGAGGGCCTGCGGTGCGAACTGAGAAACATGACCGCGGTCCCAGCCGCTGCTGAAGAAAAACAGGATCATCGGGCGCAATTCGCCTTTCGGCGGATTGACCGGCTGGTAGAGATAGATCTGGAGATCCGGTCCCTCTACATCCGGCAATGACTTGAACACGAGCGTGTCAGCCGTTTCAAGAAGGATGCGCTGACGGTCTTCCACCGTCGGTCGAGAGGGATCGTTCATGGAAATTGCGGGCTCACAAAATACCGGCAATCCCCTTCATGTGCAAGCACGGCAGACATTCACGAATGAACAGGGTTGGTTTGCTGAACCAGCCCTGTTCGATCGTTTTTTTCGAAAAATCCAATCGGATCGATCACAAGGCCGGCGGCGAACCACCGGGAACCGGTGGCTGCAAATTGTCCTCCGGAACTTCCTTGCCATAGTACCGCTTCGTCTCCGGTTTCAGCCAAAAAATGAGGAGCGGCACGCTGGCGGCGATCGTGGGGCAGCCCGTCAGGCCGAGGCAAATCAGGATCAGGTTGTAGACCCAGGATCCGGGCCTGGGCTTGATGAAGAAGGCAATCAGGTGGGCAATTGCCATTGGCGCGCCACAAACCGGAAAGAGGACACCGTAAATCTGGAATACCATTTTGTCTTCCTCAGTCAATTCGGCGAGCATGGCCTCCGGCGGATTTCCAAAAAAGAAGACACCGAGAAGGACCGTGGCGATCGCCATCAAAATCATGAAGGCGTTGTAAACGTAGAACCAGGTAACGACGGTGGGTTTGGGATGCATGTGGGATGGGTGGCTTGTTGAAAAATCAGTTCAGGGACAAATCGTCCGGCTCATCGGTGTAAAGACGGTATTCCGGGCTTAATTCGCGGAGCATTCGCTTCCACAGCGTGTCGAGGTCTGTTTCCGAAACGACGGCTTTTTTCGGTTCATGCGGGATCCATGCCTTTTCCTTCAATTCGCTTTCCAACTGCCCGCCCGACCAGCCCGAATAACCTACGAAAGCCCGGATCGAAAAGCCTTCGTCGATGTGATTCAGCGCTTCCTTTGCGGAAAGGTGAGTCGAATACTGCAGCGATTCATCCATCTCCGACCACGCCAGCGAACTGAACGTGAGGTGCTCTGTCGAAACAGGTCCGCCGACAAACACAGGAATTTCAAACAGGTCGCCAAATTCCGGATCCGGCAGCAGTTCGCCGACCTTTTTCCCGAGGGGTCGGTTCAGGATATACCCGTGCGCACCGTTCTCGAGGCTGTGTTCGGTCAAAAGCAAAACGCTGTGGCGGAACGTAGGTTCCTGCAGGCGCGGGTCCGCGAGAATCAGGCTTCCCTTCAAAGATTTCTGGTCCGTTTTGCCCGTATCAAAATCCATCTATTTAAAAAGCTAGAACGGAACAAGAGGGGTCGCAACGATTTTGCCAGTTTTGGCGCATCGAATCTCAGTGCCGGGCTTCGAACTCAAAAATGGCTCGCCTCCGAACGCCGATCGGCGGAAACTGGCGCCGGATGAAAAGCGACGGAAAATGGCTCCATCGATTGATCCGTAAAGTGACGCCGTGGCTGGCTGGTATGGCGCTGTTGGCGGGCGGGATTTTCTGGTGGGATCGGGCCAACTATCCCATTCCGGGAGCCGTGGTGGATCCGTTCCAGCATTATCCGATATTGGAATGGGACTTGTCAGAACCCCTCTCGATCAATCTCGGCAGGGTACGGGGGTTTCTGCTGGAAAGGAAGTTGGAACGAGCGGACCCGTTCCCGAAGCATTGAGAAATCGGCTCGCGCCCAATCGCAAATCGGGAGAAACTGGTGCCGGATGAACGATAACGGGAAATGGCCCCGGATTTTGCGTAAACTCACGCCCTGGTTTGCCGTGCTCGTGCTGCTGGCGGGCGGGTTGGCCTGGTGGGATGCGGCAAACTATCCGGTCCCGGGGAATCCGGCCGGATCGGCAGATCCATTCGGAGACTATTCCTCGTGGAAGTGGAACAAATCGATGAATCTGTGGGATAACGTTGGAATTCTGCAGGCATTCCTGAGATGGCAAAAGGTCAGCCGAAAGATTCGAAATTTTTCGCTCGACGGAACGGAGTGGTCGAATCACGACGACAACTGGGCTTGCCGATTTGTCGATGAGAACCGGGTGGAGTTCCGATGGGCTGTTCCTGACGAACCAGTTCGGTCCACGACCATCCGCTTCGAACGGGAGAATCCGGGGATGTTTCACAATCTCAAAGTGGTCGAGATCTCCGGTTGGGACTACATCGCGCCGCACCTCGCTCTGATTTGGGTGAACGGGGAGCTTTATTTCCTTGCCGAATTTCGATCGCCCCAGACGAATAATCTGAATCAATTGAGCCTGGACACCCGAGGCGAAAACTCCGCCTTCAATCAATTGAAAGCGGCGGAAACCGAGTAACCTTTCCCCGTCATGCAAGCTCTCACCGATCACCTCCAGTCCCGCGCCGATCTCGATAAAACCCAAATCGCGGAGGCGACGGAGGCGCTGCTTTCCGAATCCGTCGCGGATGCGGAAAAGGCCGATTTTCTGCGGGCGCTGGCGCTGAAAGGCGAAACGCCCGGCGAAATCGCGGCTTTCGTGAATGCCTTTCTCGAACGCGCCGTCGATCCCGGGCTGGACGCGGAATCCGTCGACGGACCGCTGCTCGATGTCTGCGGCACGGGCGGCGACAAGCTCAATTTGTTCAACGTCTCGACCGGAAGCGTGTTCATCCTCGCCGCCGCGGGCGCGAAAGTCGTGAAACACGGCAACCGCGGCATCACCTCGAAAAGTGGCAGCTCCGATGTGCTCGAGGCCCTTGGAATTCGCATCGATCTGCCGCCGGATCGCTTTTGCGACTGCCTCAGAACCGTCGGGGCCGGATTCCTCTTCGCGCCGATGTATCACCCCGCCTTCAAAGCTGTCGTCGGCGTTCGCGGCATGCTCGCGCAGGAAGGCCAGCGCACTATTTTCAATATCCTTGGTCCACTCCTGAATCCCGTCCGGCCCGAGTACCAGGTCGTCGGGTTGTTCGATGAAAATCTCGGCCCGGTTTTCGCGAAAATTTTGGGGAAACTCGGCCGAAAGCGCGCCTGGGCCGTCCACGGGAAAACGGAAACCGGCGCGGGAATGGACGAACTTTCCAGTTTGGGCGAAACCCGGATTTGTGAAACGAATTCGTCCGTGCAATCCGAGTTCACGATTCAGCCCGGCACGGCCGGAATCGAGTCCGGTGCGACGGTTGACGATTTGAAAGGGGGAGACGCGGCGGAAAACGCGGCTCTGCTGCGCGGCATTTTCGCGGGCGAAATCACCGGCCCGAAACGCGACATCGTCTGCCTGAACGCCGCCGCCGGCCTCGTCGTCACCGGTTTAGCGGAAGATCTCGCCCCTGGTTTTTTGCAAGCCGGTGAATTGATCGACAGTGGTGGGGCAGCTGCGGTATTGGACGCCTGGGCTGCCTTCGAGTAGCAAAAGAAAACGTTTTCTAATCCAGCGTTTCCACGAAAGCGCGGACGGTTTGCGCATCGTCGAGCAGATTCTCGGCCGTCAGAGCACCCTGGATATCGCCGAGAGCCGATTTGAACCTTCCAAACAAATCGGCCTCTTTCGCGGCCCGTTCCTCGGCCAGCTTAGCGAGGGCATCGCGGAGGGTGTTTCGCATCTCCTTCAACTTCGGAGGTGTGTCCGGTTCGTCGACTTCCGGCACGGACACTGCTTCCAACTCCGCGAGACGGTCAATCTCCGCTTTCAAAGCGACTGCCAGATCGAGATCCTGTGCCTGGGCGGCGAGAGGTTGCTCGCGTGTAACGGCGTCCTGATAATATTTTTGCATGTATTGCTCCTGGCCTTCGAAGTATTCCACCACCTGCTCCAGGAACGCCGCCTCAAATTTTTCCTGCAAATCGGCGATGCGTTTTCCGGCTTCGCTTTCCGGGTCGAGCACAAATTCCGGTTCGGGTTCCGGCTCCGGAACGGGAATCGGTTCGACGGGTGCGGGAGCCGATGTCGTTGTCTCGAGATCCTGCGTCGTCGTTTTAAACACGAAAGCGATTTGCGGAGCGACGGCGAAATTCATTTTCCCGGGAGCGTTTTTGATCGGGGTGGGGACGAAAAGCGAATTGGAACCGGGCCCTCGCAATTCCCATTTCGAGTCGTCGACCCGATAGGCAAAGATGTCGCCGCTTGCCGCAATTTCGACGGCGTTTTCATCGGCCCGGTTGGAAATCGGGTTGCCCTTTTGAATCGGCCCCCAAACCAGCACGCGACCGTTTTCGAGCAGGGCGGCGGACAAGGCCGCTGTGGCAACGACGTCGATCGCTCTCGAATTCATGGGCGGCACGTTATTGTCACTGAATCGCCCCGCACCCCAGGAAAGGACGGCTCCGTCAGCGGTGAGAGCGACGAGTTGATCGTAACCCGCTGCAATTTTCTGCACCCCGGTCAGGTCAGCGGGGATTTGGTCGGCGGGAAACCGGCCCCAGACGCGGATTGTTCCGTTTTCGGTCAGTGCTGCGGAAAAAAGATTTCCGGCCACGATCTGGGTGACGCCCGGGAGATCGGCTGGAACATTCGTTTCTCTGGCCTCGCTGCTGCCCCAGGCGGTAATTTTCCCATCGGCGGTCAGGGCGAGAGCGTGGGTGGTGCCCGCGGCGATATGCGTGACCGGGCCGGCGAACTCGGGCAGTTCGGTTTGCCCGTGAAAATTGTCGCCCCAGGCCACGACTTCTCCTGTGGTGAGGAGGGCCAGGGCGAACGGAGGAATGCCGTCGTCCCTGATTCGCTGGGGAGCTTGGCCGATTTGGAGTTGTTTCACGCGGGCCAGATCCTTCGGGACCTGCACGAGCGGATCGTCGAGTGGGAATGCGCCCTCGACACGGGAGATTCCGAGCAAATTGGGGCCGAGTTTGCGGAAGCTGTTCGCCGTTTTCTTAAAACCACCGCCTCCGCCGAGTTTGTCGCGAAAGGCCGAAAATCCGGGTCGATCGCCGCCGAGTCCCTGGGGACGCGGGCCTCTGCCTTTGTTGGCCCTGGCCATCTGATCCTCGCGATCTCTTTCCCGCTGTTTCCGCTCAATTTCCTTCTGCTTTTCCTTGTCCCGTTCCGCTTTCGCCCGCTCTGCTGCAATCTGGTCATTGGTTTTCGCCGTCGGATTTTTCTCGATGTTGACGTCCACGTTGATTTTCGAGGACGGAGCGGCATTTTCGCCAATTGTCTTGTTGGCCTGGCGTTCTTTTTCCGCCTGCCGTTTTTTCAGCGCACTGGCTCCGCCGATCACGGTCGCGATCATCAGGATCGCCATCACCACAAATGCAACGAAGCGCTTGACCGGAAATCCAGTCGAGGCCGGCATCGGAACCGGCCGGGTATTTTGCCGGTTGGTTGAATCCCCGGTCGAAGCCGGTTTTTTGACCGGGATGGTTCGTGCCGTGGTGCGAATCTCGGTCAGCTTGGTGGAAATGTCCGATGCGGTTTGAAAACGGTCATCCGGCTTGGACTGCATCGCCTTCAGCACGACACCGTCGAGGCGGGGATCGAGATGCGCATTTTCCTCCGAAGGAGCAGGAAAGGCCCCGCGTGGCACGCGACCGGTCAAAAGTTGATACATGATGACGCCGACGGAATAAATATCCGCCCGCCAGTCGACCGAGCCGGTCGATTCAATCTGCTCGGGCGCGGCGTAATCCGGAGTACCCATCGACAAATCCGCGCGGGTCAGCGCAGTGACGGATTCCTGCGGCCCGGTCAGCTTCGCGAGGCCGAAATCAGCCATTTTCACGACGCCCTCGGAATTGATCAGAATATTCGCGGGCTTAATGTCGCGGTGAACGATGCCGTTCTTGTGGGCGTAGGCGAGTGCTTCGCAAATCTGCGGAATCCAACCGTAAAAGTGATCGAGCGTAAGCTGGCCGCCGACGATCAGCTTGTGCAAATCGGCGCCCTCGATGAATTCCATCACGAAATAAAGCTGGCCGTCCTCCGTTTCGCCGAAATCGTGCACGCCGACAATATGTGGATGACTCAGTGACGCCATTGCCTGCGCTTCGCGCTCAAACCGCTCCGCAAACCCGAGATCGTCATCCGGAATCGGGGGCAGCACCTTGATGGCAACGAAGCGATTCAATTTCGGCTGACGGGCTTTGTAAACCGCGCCCATTCCGCCGAGTCCGAGCAATTCCGTGAATTCAAACTGCGGCAGCGCCGCGTTCATTTCGTCAATCGTCGGAGCCGTAAACCCGAGTCCGGTCGACTGCGCGGGAGTCGGCGGGTCAGGTTCGGGAGTTGGAGGATTTTCTTCAGACACGGGACCGGGGGAGACAAGTTGGAAAAGTATGCCACGATTGAACCTGATTTCACCCGGAGAGTTTCGAATGAACAGGGTAGCCCAAACGAACCGACCCTGTTGATTCGTTTTGCTGAACCGGCCCGATTCGAATGGACAGGGTTGGTTGGGCGAACGTACCCTGTTGGATCGAAATGGCCCGGCCTGATTCAACGGAAAGTCGATCCCCGAAACGGTTCTTTCGCCCGAAATGGCTGCTGTTTTTCGCGCTGGTCGGGCTGGGAATTTTTGTATTTGGCTGGGTTGGGAACCGCTTTGTGATCAAGTTGCGGCAGGATCGGTTGGAACGGTGGGTGGGGAGCTACGGAGGAACAGTGACCTATGAGAATGCAGGTGAGGCGCCTTTTGATCTACCGCAGTCTCTCATTCCCATGTATCAAAACGCCACCTCGATGTACGTGGGCGGGAGCGCGTCGATTTCGGACCACGAGATTGCCCAGCTGGCGAATTTTCCGTTTCTCCGGGATGTACAGCTTCGGGTTACCACGTTTGATGACCGCCAACTGGCAATTTTGAGTGCTGCCACGCAGATCGAGAAATTGGACCTGTCCAATTCAGGAATCTCGGATTTCGGAGTCGTCGAACTTTCCGGGCTCAGTAACCTGAAGGAATTGAATCTGACCCGCACGGACATCACGGATGATGCTATTGCCGCGCTAATGAAGCTCCCAAATCTGCAGGTCGCGCATGTCCGGTTGACCGACGTATCGAGCGATGGGATTGCCACGCTGGTTGGGAGACATCGCAGTTTGAAGCAGGTGGTAATTGATCATAGCCAGATTTTGGATGGCGGGATTGTTCTACGAACCTTGAATCCCGGTATTAATGTCGATTTCAGGTAAATCCGGAGGCAGCAAAAATAACCCAAAACCGGACTGGTCACCGGTCGCCCAATTGGTACAATCTCCTCTCAATCAGCTAGAGAACGAAAACAGAACCATGAATCAAAATCGCAGAAAATTTATTAAAACAGCAGCTGCCGCGACGGTGGTCGGACCCAATATCATCATCAATACGCCCGGACGCGCAGCTCCGAGCGAACGGCTCACGCTCGGTTTCGTCGGCGTGGGCGGACGCGGGATGGCCAACCTCGGTGGTCTCATGAATCACGGTGACACCCAGGTCCTGGGGGCCTGTGATGTCGATGAATTGCATTGGGGCAAAAACATCAAGCGTGGCGGACGGTCCTACGGCCGAATGGCAGCGAAAGAAGTCGTGAACGCCCACTACTCGAAAAAAGGCAACACTGATTACAAGGGCTGCGACATTTACAGCGATTACCGCGAGCTTTGCAGCCGGAACGACATCGATGCGGTTTGTGTTTCGACACCGGATCACTGGCACGCTCTCGCGACGCTGGCAGCACTGCAAAACGGGAAGGACGTCTACTGCGAAAAACCGGTGACGCACTATTTTGCGGAAGGCCAGGCGGTCTACAAGGAAGTCGCCAAGCAGAAGGCAATTTTCCAAACCGGTTCTCAGCAGCGTTCGGCCGGAAATTTCCACCAGGGCGTGACGCTGATGCACAACGGCGTGCTCGGAAAAATCAAAGAAGTGAAAGTCGGCCTTCCGCGTGGACACGACAATCCCGACGGCGATGCGAATCCGACCGATCCGCCATCGAATCTCGATTACGAATTCTGGACGGGCCCGGCCAAGATGCTGCCTTACATGCGCGCGCGGAACCACTGGAGCTGGCGTTGGCACACGGCCTACGGCGGCGGTCAGTTGATGGACTGGATCGGTCACCACAATGACATTAATCACTGGGGACTCGGCCTCGACAAAGGCGGCCCGCTTTCCGTTCAGGCGCGTGGCTGGACCAAGCCGAAGACCGATGTGTATGATTCCGCTGTCGAATATGAAGTCGTCTGCGAATACGAGGGCGGCATTCAATCTTCGATTGGTTCCGTCAACCCGATGGGCACGAAGTGGATCGGCGAAAACGGCTGGCTGTATGTGAACCGCGGCAAGATCGAGGCATCGAATCCCGAATGGCTGAAAAAGGATTTCAAAGCCGGTGACAAGGTTGCTTACAAATCCAGCAACCATCACCGCAATTTCATCGATGGCTGCAAAGAGCGGAAGGAATGTGTGGCTCCGGCCGAAACCGCCCACCGCTCCATTACGCCGGGTCACATTGCCTATGTCTCCCACGCGATGGGCGACAAGAAATTGCACTGGGATGCCGCAAAAGAGGAAATCGTCGGCGACGCTGAAGCGCAGAAAGCACTGATGGCCGTTCCCTATCGCAAACCCTGGGACCTCGGCTGATTTCCCTGAAATATCGCGATTTAAATCGCCAATTTTCCACCGGCCCGGAGGCGTTGTTCGTTTTCGGGCCGGTTTTTTTTCGAAAAAATTTCCCGCGGAGAAGGCGAAATTAATTCAGCGGCTGTACTTTTTATGGAAATTCAAGTTATGCACAGGTTAGTCTATATGTTGTGTGCTTTTTCTCTTTGACACCACAACATATTGTTGCACTCTCACTCGTGAGTCGCAGTTATGCGCTGTCTAAAGTGTAATTCCCAGGAAGACAAAGTCATCGATTCCCGCATGAGCAAAGACGGGTTTTCGATTCGCCGACGTCGGCAGTGTGCCGCCTGCGGATTCCGGTTTACGACCTACGAGCAACTCGAACGAAATGACCTGCGTGTGATCAAGCGCGACGGAACCGGCGAACCGTTCAAGCGTCGCAAGTTGCTCGACGGATTGGTCAAGGCCTGCGAGAAGCGGCCTGTCTCGCTGGACGTGCTCGAAACGGCAGTCGATGAAATCATCAACGAACTGGCGGCTCAGAATTTGAAGGAGATCCCGTCCCGGATCATCGGTCCGCTCGTGATGGAGCGTCTACAGGATATCGATCACGTGGCTTTCGTGCGATACGCCTCGGTCTATCGCCAATTCCAGGACGTTGGCGATTTTTCCGAAGTGATCGAGTCGCTCGAAAAAGAACCGCCCGATCCGCTGCTTCAACCTGAGCTTTTCGAAAAATCGTCCTGACATTTTCCCCGAAAACCAAACACACCTCACAAACACACGACCCGTTCCCACAACCATGATCGCTCTACCCGCCGCCAAGCCGCTCATTCGATTCGGCAGCGAACAACTTGCCGTTTACGAATCCGCCTGGCTGACCAAGACCCTCACTGATGCGACCGACGGCACAAATATTCCCTCGTGGATGGCCGAAGATCTCAGTAAAGGAGTCGAAGCCTACCTCGAACATCACTATCCCGGCTCGGTGATCGATTCGGATGAATTGTTCAGCCGAATCCGCGATACCCTGGAAAAAGTCGGGCTCACGGAAGTGGCTGAAAATCTGGAGCAATCCCTGCCGCCCGTAAAAATTTCCCTTACCGAACTGGCCAACCGCGCCGGGAGCGGATTCGAACTCGCCTTTTTTCAGATGCTGGAATCCCGGGTGCAGGATGCCGCCGAAAACGGGGCCGGAGCCGTGGAATGTTACGGTCTGGAAAGCTGCGTAAAGCAACTTGCTTCCGCGAAAAAATGGACGGGCGAATGCGAGCAGTTGAAAACGGAGATTACTGCTTTCCTGGATCAGAAATTGACGAAGGCATCCCATCACATGCCGTCGTTTTCGATGCAGGTGCACCAGTAGAAAATGACCCTGTTTGAAAAAATCGCCGCCCGTGAAATCCCGGCAGAAATTGTCCACGAGGACGACCTTTGCATCGCGTTTCACGATATCGAACCGCAGGCACCGACACACGTTCTCGTCATTCCCAGGAAACCAATCCCGCGAGTGGGTGAAGCC
>JABDJT010000007.1 GCA_013003335.1 Verrucomicrobiales bacterium
TTTCGACGATGAAAATTTTTTGTCAGTTCATCCTGGCCACCGCGCTGGGATCGGCAGCTGTCGCGGCGGAAGAAAAAACCGGCGCGCAGTTCCTCCAGAAATATTGCATTACCTGCCACGGCGAGGAGAAGCAGAAGGGCGACCGCCGGTTTGATGAGATTGCGTTTCCGCTGAAGGACAGGCTGACCGTGATCGAAATTCAGGACGCGATCGACCAATTGAACCTCGGCGAGATGCCACCAAGAAAGGCGGAGCTTCAGCCGAGCAAAGAAGAGATCGCGGATGCGATCGCTGCGCTGACGAATTCGGTTGCGGAAGCGCGTGCTAATTTGAAAAGCTCCGGCGGACAAACGGTCCTCCGCCGCCTCAACCGCCGCGAATATCTCAACACCGTCGGCGATCTGTTCGCGCTCGATATGACAGCTTTCGATCCGACATCGAAATTCCCGCGCGACCAGACCGATCATCACCTCGACAACATCGGCGACACGCTGGTGACGTCCGGTTATCTGCTCGATCAATATCTCGAAGCGGCGGATGCCGTCGTGGAAAAAGCGCTCGGCACCGTGAAACAGCCCGAAGAAAAAACGTGGCATTTCAAAGGCAATTTTCACCAGGGACAGGAGCTGAGTTATTCTCACAAAAAGGTCTACAACTACCGCTACCTCTGCGTTTACGAGGTGCCGAACACGACGCGGCACGAGGGCGGTTACGCAGCGATTTCCGAATTCGAGGATGGCGTCCCCGCCGATGGCTGGTATGAAATCAAGGCATTGGCGCACTCCATGCATCGCGATACGCCCTACGATCCGGCGATCTTCAAAATGGATTTCTCCGAGCCGTTTCGACTGGGAATTGTCCCCGGTGATATCCGCGCGGGAATCCTGCATCACCCGCAGCCGATCGAGCCGCAGCTCGCCGAGGTCACCGTGCGCGACGGCGAACCGGAGTGGCACACCATGAAGGTCTGGCTGAACAAAGGCCAGACGCCGCGCTTCATTTTTCCGAACGGGATGGCCGGTTGCCGATCCGCCTTTAGCAAAATCGCGAGGGACTACAAACACACCTGGCCGAAAGACGATTCCTACAAAGGCGGCATCGTCGAGGCGCGGCGCATCGTTTTGCAGCATGGAAAAATGCCGCACATCCGAATTCACGAGGTGAAAGTCCGCGGGCCGATTTTTCAAGACTGGCCGCCGAAAAGCCAGGCGATGATTTTTGGCGAGGACAGATATTCCGAAAATCGCACCCGCGAGATTTTGAAAAATTTCGCCGACCGGGCCTATCGCCGCCCCGCGACTGATGATGAAGTGGATCGACTCGTCGGCATTGTGGAGACGCGGAAAGCGGTCGGTCACTCGCCCCGCCAGGCATTGAAAGACGCGCTGAAAGCGGCGCTTTGCTCTCCGGCATTTTTGTATCTCGCAGAGCCCGGTGAATCAACCGGCGACAAATTGGGACCGCACGATCTCGCTTCGCGACTGTCTTATTTTCTCTGGTCCACCATGCCGGACGAAGAACTGCGCGCCCTGGCGGACAATGGAAAAATTTTGAAGCACGACGTGCTGGAAAAACAGCTGCATCGAATGCTGGACGATCCGCGATGCGAGCTGGCGGAAGGTTTCACCGATGCGTGGCTGAACCTCCGCGCCCTCGGCGACATGCCGCCGGATCGCGACACCTTCAGTATTTACTACGCAAAGAACCTGGAGTCGGCGATGAAGACCGAGACCCGAATGTTTTTTGAAAATCTCGTGAGAACCAACGGCCCGATCACCGATTTTCTCGACTCCGATTACACCTTCGTGAACAAGCCGCTCGCGCGTCACTACCAGCTGCCGACCGATTCGTTCCCTCCCGAAAACGCTCACCAGTTTCAGCGCGTCAGCCTGAAATCAAATCCCCGTCGGGGCGGTCTGCTCGGGATGGGCAGCGTGCTGACGGTCACCGCAAACGGAATCGAAACCTCGCCCGTCGTCCGCGGCGTCTGGCTGTTGGAAAACGTTCTCGGCACTCCGCCACCGCCTCCCCCGGACGATGTTCCCGCCATCGATCCCGACATTCGCGGAGCCACGACGATTCGCGATCAGCTCAAAAAACATCGCGAATCAGCCACCTGCTACGATTGCCACCAGAAGATCGATCCGCCCGGGTTCTCCCTCGAAAATTTTGATCCCGTCGGCCGTTGGAGAACAAACTATCCCGCCGGAAAAAAACAGGGGCCGAAAATCGATCCGTCCGGCGAACTGGCCAGCGGCGAGCCGTTTTCAAACATCGTTGAATTCAAAAAACACCTGAAGGCCAAGGACGAATTTTTCGCCCGCATGCTGACCGAGCGACTTCTCACCTACGCCACCGGTCGTCACGTCGAGGCCTTCGATCGCCCCCAGATCGACCAAATCGTCTCCGAACTGAAATCGGAAAAATACGGCTTCCGGACCCAGCTCGAAAAAATCGTCACCAGCGAAATTTTCCGGTCGCCGTGATATTGCGGCTGGCACAAACCAGCCCTTCCGGTTCGTGGAAACGTTGAAGGATCAATCAACGAACAGAAACTCGTTGCTCGCCAGCAGAACACGCGCGTATTCCGCGAGGGTCGCTTCTTTCAAAAACTCGCCGCCAGCAGATCGTTCCATTTCGTTGGGTTCGCGCTGAAAAAGAAGTTCGTAGGCCTGCCTAATCGGATCTTCCGCGCTTTCGATCCGCTTTGCGAATGCCTTCGACTGGGCTTCGACGAGCGGACCGTTCAGCGCAAAAAGTCCCTGCAACGGCGAGATCGTTTCCGTCCGTTTCGGGCTGTGGGCGGCGGGATCGGGGAAGTCGTGGACTTGCAGAATCTTGTTCAAATCGCGGCGGTGAATTTTGCCGTAAATCGTGCGGCGATTGTTTTTCGCGTCGTTCAAATCGAGATCGGTGCCGCCAATTTCGGGAACGAGTGTGGCACTGACCTGCAGCATCGCGTCCCGCCATTGCTCAATGCTGAGACGGCGGCGGGTCATTCGGGAGAAGAGCGCATTGTCTGGGTCAGCGGCTTCCGATTCGGGCGCGACGCTGGTTTGCTGCCAGGTCGCGGAGCCGAGAATTTCGCGGTGCAGCCATTTCAGCGACCAGCCGTTTTCAATAAAGCGCGCTGCCAGATCATCGAGCAAATCCGGATGGCTCGGACGCTCGCCCATCTTCCCAAAATCGCTCGGCGTTTCGACCAGGCCGCGTCCGAAATGCTCTTTCCAGATTCGATTCACGATGACACGGGCGAAGAGAGGCTGCGAATCGTGGATCAGTGATTCGGCCAACTCGAGGCGGCCGCTGGATTTTTTGAAATGCCGGGGCTGGCCATTTTCGCCGGGAAAAATTGAGAGGAAACGCCGGGGAACGATCTCGCCCGGATCGTTCGGGTTGCCGCGTTTCTGGATCGGCAGATCCCGTGCTTTTCCTTCGTGGAAATCCAGTTTCGTGCCGTGGCCCTTGTCTTTCGGCTTCACGAAGAGCGCGGCTTCGACCACGGCATTCGCCATCGCCATGTCGTAATGCGGTGTCGCTTTTTTGATCGCTGCAATTTCGTCCGAGAGCTTTTTCGCATCCGCCTCCCAGCTTTCCGGTTTCTTCTTTTTCAAATCTGCCGCCTTTTTTTCGAGCTCCGCGACTTTTTTCCGCGCGACTTTCACCGGCGCATAAAGCTCCTCGCTCATCATTGGGCGGTCGGAAATTTTCACCGATGCGAAAACCCCGGCCAGCGCATAATAATCCGCCTGAGTGATCGGATCGGCCTTGTGATCATGGCAGCGCGCGCAGGCGAGCGTCAGCCCAAGAAAGGTGCGGCCGAGCGCATCGACCCGTTCTTCCCACTCGTCGGCGACGGTCGTTTTGATGATCTCCGGCGGCAGTTGCAACTCTTTCCAATAAGCCGGGCTCAACCCGAGAAAACCGAGCGCGGCGTTGTCCTCCGGACCTGTTTCAGCCATCAAATCCGTCGCCAGCTGGCGCTTCACAAAATCCGGATACGGCATGTCGTCGTTCAGTGCCTTCACCACCCAGTCCCGATATCGCCATGCGCCAGCAGTCGAGTTCAGCCAGGACGCAGTCGTGTCCGTGTATCGCGCCAGGTCGAGCCAATGCCGCGCCCACTTCTCGCCGTAATGCGGACTGACGAGAAGCTTGTCGCGAAGGGTGGACGGCGCAGAGCTGAGAGACTCGGGAGTCGGCGGAAGGCCGGTGAGAGTGAAATAAAGCCGCCGCGCGAGAACGCGGGAATCGGCTGGCGGGGAGGGCTTCAGGCCTTCAGCTTCCATTTTCGCGAGGATGAAGTGATCAATCCGGTTTTTCGGCCAGTCCGTGTTTTTGATCGATGGCAACTCCGCATCGCGAAACGGTTGGAAGGCCCAGCGTTTGTCGACCGGTTTGTCTGCAAACAGGAGACCCGCCCCGAAAATCGGGAGGGTGAGTAGTGCTGCTGTTCCTTTACAATACCGCATCGCGAGGAACTCTAGCTGCCGTGAGATGCAGGAACAATGGCGTTTTCACGATCCCGATAGAGTCGGAACGCCGATCATTCGAAATCGACCCAGACTGACTTCAGGTAATTTTCGCCATGAAACTCCGGAGGCATGGGCAGCGATTTCATGGATGTGATCTTGCGGCGAATACCAATCTTGATTTGATCGCAAAAATCCCGCGCACTCATTCGATGCGTGTTAGCGCAGGCCAGAATCCAGCCGCCCGGTTCCACCACTGCTGCAGCCAGTTTCGCGAGATCGGCATAATCGCGATCGGTTCGAAAGGTCGTTTTTTTGTTCCGGGAAAAAGTGGGCGGATCAAGAATCACGCCGTGGAAAGTCCGTCCTCGTTTGGCGAACGCCCGCAACCATTCGAATGTATCGCCTTTGCAAAAGAACTGGGTTTCCGGATCGACATCGTTGAGCTGAAAGTTTTCGCGGGTCCAGTCCAGGTAGGTTTGGGAAAGATCGAGGCTGGTCGTAATCGCACCCGAAGTCGTGGCGGCAGCGACTGAAAAAACGCCGGTGTAGGCAAATGTATTCAGGATCCGATCGCCCTCCTGGCAGTGATCTGCGACCCGTTCACGGTTCATTCGCTGATCGAGAAAAATTCCGGATGAGTATCCCGCTGCGAAATCAATCCAGCCCGAAACGCCGTTTTCCTGTACGCTGAACCGGTCCGTGATGCGTTCTCCCGCGGTCCATTCCGGTTCCGTTTTCGCAGCCTTGTCCCGCGGTTTCCAGTACACCGAGGAAGCCATTTCCGGGACGGCTGACTTTAAGAACTTCGGGAATTCCTTTTCCCGTGTCTGCACGAGCCAGCGGCCATCAAAATTGTCGATCCAAATCCCGGCCTTGGCGTCGTTGTAAATCCGCCAGGCCGACGTCTCCGAATTTGGAGGTGGGCTGAGATTTTTTTGCCAGGCAGACATTCGAAATTGGAGTCGCAAAAGGGGGTGTCTGCAACCGTCTTCCCGATCGAAACGGGGTTGGTTTGGTAAACGAACCCTGTTGATTCGTTTTCGTCACGGGACCGGCTGCGTGTTGCTTTTTTGAACCGCCATTCTAGACTGGCCGACGATGAATTCCGACCTTTCTAACTCGCTCGAATTTGCCCGTGACGAGGGCGATTTGACCCCTGACAGTTTTCAAAACATTTCCGATCTTTTGTCGAATTCGACGGACCCGGTGAACGAGGCTTCCGTGGCTGAACTGGCGGAGAACGGTGAATGGAAAGAACTGAATAACCGGTTTTTCAAGACGCTGGCATTCGGCACTGGTGGCCTGCGTGGCCGGTCGATGGGGGAGATTGTGACGAGCGTTGAACGCGGATCCGCCGGGCCGGACGATCGCCCGGAATTTCCGTGCGTCGGCACCAATGCGCTGAACAGCTACAACATCGCACGCGCTACGCTGGGACTGGTTCGGTTCCTGTTGAAAAATCACGAAGGCGAGGGAAAGCCGTCGATCGCACTGGCGCGGGACACGCGACATTTTGGCAGCGAGTTTGCCGACATTGTCGGGCGGGTCGCGACGGAGAACGGCTGTGATTTGCACCTGTTCGTTGAGCCGCGCAGCACGCCGCAGCTGAGTTTCGCGGTGCGGCATCTCGGGGCGGATGCTGGCATTGTTTTGACAGCGAGCCACAATCCGCCACATGACAATGGCTACAAAGTCTATGGCGCGGATGGCGCGCAAATCGTCGAACCGGCCGCCAGCCAGATCGTGGCGGAGGTGAACGCAATCTTCGGCGAGTCTTATGATGCCGTTCCGGAAGACCAACGCGGAACGGTCCACGAAATTCGCGATGAACTGGACGAAGTTTACATGGAGCGGTTGGAATCGCTGCTGCTCGATCCGGAACTGGTGAAGGCGCAAAGTGATTTGAAAATCGTGTTCACAAACATCCACGGTACCGGTGGCCGAATTTCTCCGCAGATGCTTCGGCGGCTCGGGTTTCACTGCGATACAGTCGCGGCGCAGGACGTCGAGGACGGTTGGTTTCCGACTGTGAAATCTCCGAATCCGGAAAATGCCGAGGCACTGCAAATGGCGATGGGCCAAGCCGAAGAATCCAATGCGGACATCGTAATCGGTACCGACCCGGACTGCGACCGGATGGCCGTGGCGGTGCGGGATTCATCGGGAAAAATGACGCTTCTGACCGGCAACCAGATCGGTGCGCTGATGGAGTTTTACCGGCTTAAAGCGTTTTTTGATCAGGGTGTTTTGACTGACGAAAATCGCGATCACGCGATGATCGTGAAGACTTTTGTGACGACGGAAATGCAGACGGCCATCGCCCAGAAATTCGGCGTGAACATCGTCAATACGCTGACCGGTTTCAAATATATCGGTGAAAAGCTCGGGAAGTACGAGGCGCAAATCCCGGCGGATGAACGTGGTGACTACCGCGAAAAAACGGATGCCGAGACTCGTGATTTGCGGCTGAAATATTCGCAATTTTTCGTCTTCGGCGGGGAGGAAAGTTACGGTTATCTTGGTGCAGATTTTCTGCGGGACAAGGACGGGAACGGTGCGGTAGTGATGTTTGCGGAGGTCGCGGCTTATGCGAAATCTCTCGGTCTGACGCCGGTGGAATTGCTTGATCAGTTGTTTTGCGAGCATGGAATTTACCTCGAAGGCCAGCACGCCGAGGTTCTCGCTGGAGCTGATGGAGCCGCGCAGATTCAGGCGTTGGCGAAGGAATATTCCGCCAATCCGCCAGCGGAAGCCGATGGCAGCGAGGTGGTGAAAGTGCGGGATTTTGCGAATGACGATTTTACCGACGAAGAAGGCGATCCGATCCCGAAGGAGAAAATGCTGATCGTCGATCTTGCGGATGGCCGGGCTTTCGCGATGCGCCCGTCCGGAACAGAGCCGAAGATCAAGTTTTACATTTACTTCCGACCCTCCCCGGACGGTGATCCGTCCATTTCTCCGGAAGATTTGGCGGCGGAAAAGGCTGCGGCGCAGGAGAAATTCGAGTCGCTGAAAGAGTGGATCGTGGCCGATATGAAGTCCCGGTTGGAAAAACTATAATCGAACCGTGGACCGGGAAAGTCTCAATCGAGCCTGGCCTTGGGCCGCGAGCCTGATCAGCGGGATTCTGCTGGCGTTCTGCTATCCAAGATTCGACGCGGCAAATTTGATTTGGCTTTGGCAAACGCCTTTGCTCGCCGCCCTTTGGTTTTCGAAGCCGGGGAAATCGAAAACGCACCGATGGCGACGGGGCTTCCTGCTTGGGTTTATCGCCGGTCTTGGGTTTTTTCTGATCAGCCTGTTCTGGTTGTGGGAGATGCGCAAAGTGGCGGAATCGTTCTGGGCCGGACTAGCTGCGTGGCTTGCCCTGCCGGGCTACCTGGCATTGTATTTCGGCGCTTTCGGCGCTTTCGCGGCGACGATCGGCCGGTGGAAACCTGATTTCGATGAGGTGGAGAAATCCGGAGAGAAATCCAAACTGAATTTGTTCGGGCCGTCACTGGCCGTGCTGAAGATTGCAATCCTGAACGGTGCCGCCTGGTGTGGGCTGGAGTGGATGCGTGGCGTGTTTCTGACGGGGTTCAGCTGGAATGGGCTGGGCGTCGCGCTCCACGAAACGATCGTGTTGACTCAGATTGCAGATATCATTGGAGTAACGGGCCTGTCGTTTTTTATCGTGTTCGTGAACTGTATCGCATTGGCGACTGCTACTCGCCTGTTCCGTGAATTTCGTGAAAGGAAACGAATGCGCCCGCACCTCGATTTTGCAGCCGGAGTGGGGACGATCATGGCGCTGTTTCTCTACGGGCTGGGAAAAATCAATGATGTTCCGGAAAAGACGGTCGATATCCGGGCGGCGATCATTCAGCTGAATACTTCAATCGAAGACAAGTTTTCCGGCGATCATGATACAATTCGAGACACACTTTTCGCCTATCGTGACCTGACGCACGGATACGTAGCCAGCGGGCAGATCGACCTGGTGATTTGGCCGGAAACGGCAATCCCCCTTCGGTTCACCTATCAGAACTGCCAGCAGTATTTCAACGAAATGGTCCTTCCGGTTGCAGATTTCAACCTGATCACCGGAATCGAGGAGGAAAATTTCGGAGCGGATCCTGAGGACGAAGAAATTTTCAATTCCGCGGTGCTGATGCGGGGTTCGACGGCTGATTATCAAAGCCACAAAAAGGTTCATCTTGTGCCGTTCGGCGAGTTTATCCCGTTTCGGAAAGCGCCCCTGCCAGTCTTTGACTGGATGTTTGGTGGCATTGTTCCGGTTGATTTTTCAGCGGGGACGAGCTTTGAGCCGCTGAAAATGGAAACGCTGGCGGGCGAAGAAATCGGGATCGCGCCGCTGATTTGTTTCGAGGACACGATGGGCGACCTGACACGGAAATTCGTACGACCGGGACCTCAGTTACTCGTGAATGTCACGAACGACGGTTGGTTTTACGACAGCCCACAGAGCCAGCAGCACCTCGCTAACGCGGTTTTCCGCTGCATCGAAACGCGGCGCCCGATGGCTCGAGCTGCCAACACGGGCGTTTCCGCTTTTATCGACGAACGGGGCAGTCTGTATGACCGCTATTCCGGTGAAATTCCGGACAACGAAGCAGAGCGCAGGCGAAACCGTCGCATTATCCAGGATGACCGGACAGGCAACACCTACATCCTCGGCGCAATGAGCCACGAACTGAAAATTCCCGCGGAGCCGCCGATCACGTTTTATGCGCAGCACGGCGACTTGTTTTCGAAGGTCGCAGGGATATTGGCGTTGGCGGCGATTCTGTTTCACGCCGGTGGCAGGCTGCGGCAGCGGAAAACGAAGTAACAGGGTTCAATCGGCGAACCAACCCTGTTGATTCGTTTTCAGCGATCAGAGAGAGATGACACGGGCTTCGTGAATTCCGTCGGTCGCTTCAAGAGCGGCGAGGATTTCATCGGAAATTTCGGAGTCCAAATTGAGGACGCTGAGTGCACGGCCCCCGACCTGATTCCGGCTGAGGGACATGCTGGCGATGTTGATTTTGGCTTCACCCAGAATGCGGCCCACGTTTCCAATTACGCCCGGTTCATCGCTGTTTTCGACCAGAAGAAGATGACCTTTGGTGTCGGCTTCAACGTTACGGTCGCGAATCTTCACAATGCGGGGGAGGTTTCCAAAAAACGAGGCAGCAACGGAGGTTTGCTCGTCGTCGTTTCCGACTTCGACCTCGATCAACTCGGCAAAATCGGCCAGTTCGGCGGGACGGCTTTCGCTGACCCGGATGCCGTGGTCTTCGGCCAGGGTCTGGGCGTTCAGGTAATTCGCGGAACCGGCGCCGGCGCTGGCTTCGAAAAAACCTTTCAGTGCGGAGCGCGTCACGAGAGTGGTGTCGATGTCACTGACTTTGCCGCTGTAATTGATCCGAAAAAAGTCCGGCTGCTTCGGCGCGATTTGCGCAGCGGCTTTGCCCAGCACCTCGGCCAAATTCAAATACGGACCGATTTCGGCAAGGGTCTGCTCGTCGATGTTGGGCATGTTGACTGCGTTGACAACAATTCCGTTGAGCAACCGGTCGCGAATCGCGCGGGCGATGTCGATGCCGACGTTTTCCTGGGCTTCCTCGGTGGAAGCGCCGAGGTGAGGAGTCATGACAACATCCTCGCGTTGCAAAAACGGGTGATCGGCCGGCGGGGGCTCTTCTTCAAAGACATCGAGCGCGAGGCCGGCGATTTTCCCGCTCTCCAGGCCGGCGAGAGCGGCTTCTTCGTCGATCAGGCCACCCCGGGCGCAGTTCACGATGCGAACCCCGTCTTTCATTTTTGCGATCCGATCCGCGTTGATGAGGTGGGCAGTCTCCGGCGTCTTTGGCATGTGGAGGGTGATGAAATCAGCCTGCTCGACGGCTTCATCGACGGTGTCGCAAAGTTCGACGCGGAGGGATTTCGCTTTGCTGGCGGCGAGATACGGATCGTAAACGACGACCCGCATACCGAATCCCATGGCTCGCCGGGCAAACTCGCTGCCGATCCGTCCCATGCCAAGGATGGCGAGTGTCTTTTTATACAACTCAACGCCTTTGTAGGCTTTACGCCCTTCTTTGAACCGGTTTTCCATGACCGAGATATGCGCCTGCGGAATGTGGCGGGCGAGAGCGGTCATGAGAGTGAAGGCGTGTTCCGCTGTTGAAATGGTGTTCCCGGTCGGGGTGTTCATCACGACCACACCCTGTTTCGTGGCGGCGGCGATATCGATGTTATCGACGCCGACGCCAGCCCGGCCAATGGCACGGAGATTCGTGGCAGCTTCGATCACGGAAGGGCGGACTTTGGCTCCTGAACGGACAATGAGGCCGTGGTAATCGGTAATGATGTCGCGAAGCACGACTTCCTGTTCGTCCTTGTCTTCCATGCCGCCAATCTCAGGCCGGTTGTCGACTTCAAGCCCGGATTCGGCGGCGAGTTCGTCGATACCTTTCTGCGAAATCGGGTCGGCGATAAGAACTTTTCGAGTTGCCATTTTAGGTAAGTGGTTGAGGTGAAAACGCGGGAAGTTAGGGGAGGTCGACACAGGTGCAAGCGGAGAGTCGGGATTGTTTTGGACGTGACGTTCGCCCACGTTTGCAGGTAGAAAACGCCATGCTGTTTTTTCCGATTGGAATCAACGCGCTGTATCAACAGCGTCCTTATGTAAACTGGTTTATCGTGCTCCTGACGATTGTTGTTTCGGCGCTGGCGTTCGCGTCGGCGGATTCGTTTGACGGGAACTTCACCGAGCCGTTTCTGGACATGGTTTTGTGGGACTGGGAACCCGTAGGAATGCTGGGGCACATGCTGTTGCATGCGGATTTTTTCCATCTCGCTGGGAATATGGTTTTTCTCTGGGTATTCGGGAATGCGATCTGTGCGAATATGAACCAGTTCCTGTATCTGGCCGTGTATATCGTCCTGGGGTTCCTTGCCGGGGCGGCTCACCTCGCTTTCGACGGCAATCCGGCCATTGGCGCGAGCGGTGCCCTGAACGGAGTGATTGGACTGGCTCTGGCAGTCTATCCCCGGGACGAGGTAGACGTTTTTTATCTCTTCATCGTGAAGTGGGGCACGTTTCAAATGCCGGTTTGGGGCCTCGTCATCATCTGGTTGGCTTTCGACATTTGGGGTGTGGTAACCGGTGGAGAGTCAGTGGCCTATTTTGCGCACATCGGCGGACTGGTTGCTGGAATCGGGATCGGGTTGGTCCTGCTCCACTTTGGGAAAATCGATCTCACGATTTATGACCGGCAGACATTACTGGAGTTCATCAAGGGAGAAGACCCGGAGAAGGAGTGAACTGCATTCG
The DNA here is from genome assembly GCA_013003335.1 of Verrucomicrobiales bacterium. Classification (GTDB taxonomy): domain Bacteria; phylum Verrucomicrobiota; class Verrucomicrobiia; order Verrucomicrobiales; family DEV007; genus JABDJT01. The sequence continues at coordinate 11,800 of JABDJT010000007.1, forward strand.
CCCGTTTTTTTTCACTCACGGCCCTGAACCAGGTCCCACGCTTTGAGCAGTTCCTCGGATTTGCCGACCAGAACCCGGTTTTCGGAGAGACTGATTTCATTCAGTTTTTCCCAAAGTTCGAACGCAGCCACATCGTCGGACGGGTGGAATTCGGCATTCTTCGCCTTGTCGCGTGCTTTCAAACGGGCGGCTTCGCCGGAACCTTCAAAGCTTTTCGTCAGCGCGCGCGCCAGTTGGCCTTCCGGCGAGAAATAGAACCGGTACTCGGTGACGTAATCGATGGTGCTTCCCTGCTTTTTCGGGTCGAACTGCCAGTGGCTGTCCTCCCACAACACAAAGGCAGGGCGCTGCTGCTGATCGAGGTAGATTTCGACTCCGAACCCGCCGTGATCGCCGGTAGCGACATCGAGATCGACTTTCCGCATGGTTCCGTTTCGATCAATTCCCCGGGAAATCGTACCGCTGAGGCCGTCATCTGACTCAAAATCCTGCTTTTCAAAATTCAGCCGCATTTTTTCGATCTCTCCGTATACGGCGCGGACGAAATCGACGATTTCCACTTTTCGGTCTTCGGTCAGTGGCTGATTCGGAGCGGGTGAGTCGTCGTGCTCAGAGTGGTCCTCATCGCGTCGGCCCTCGCCGGGAAACTGAACTTCGTAGGACACAAATTCTTCCCGGATTTCGACGGAGGTTTCGGGATCGCCGTCGACTTCCCGCCCGCGGGCATCGAGAAACGTACCTTCGGTATGGATCACCAGTTCCAGTTCCGGACCGTTTTTTGACGCCTTCGAGGTTACGTGAAAGGTATAAGGTCCCATTCGCGCGCCACCGAGGTGTTTGAAATGGCGGCCGAGGCGAAATTCGGCACCTCCAACGTCCGGAATATTGAATGACGCTTCGAGGTGATCCCGGACAGCGCGCGGGAGAATTTTTCGAACATCTTCATTGCTGATGCTTCCGCCTGCTAAGCCAATTTTGGAAGTGAAAAAAAGGGCCAAAGCGGCCACAGCGAAGGTTCCTGAAAATCTCATTGCTTGATCAGTCTAGTGATCGGTCTGACGCATGGGAATGAAATTCATGCGGAATCCCTTGGAATCGAATGAACAGGGTTCGTTTCACGAACAGACCCTGTTGGTTCGTGGAACTCGATAAAGTTCAGGCTTTTGTGATTTGGCCTTCCACTGCTCCGGACTGATCGACTAAAGCGTTTCGTGTATCCACGATGACAGGGCAATTCGCCAGCAACTCGTCGAGTTGGTAGGCCTTATGTTTCGTTGAGATTACGACGCAGTCGTAGCTCGCGAGATTTTCAGGTGTCCACGCGATCGATTTCTTACCCTGCCAGGCGGCGTGCTCCCGTGTTGGCGGTACTTCGGGCACGTGTGGATCGTAGTAATCAATTTCGGCTCCCTGCTCGAATAGCAGGTCCATCAAATCGAAGGACGGAGATTCGCGGCAATCATCGACGTCGCTTTTGTAAGCGAGGCCGAGAATCAAAACTCTGCTGCCGTTGAGTGGTTTTTTTTCCCGATTCAATCGTTCGGTCACGCGACGGACGACGTATTTCGGCATGGATTCATTGATTTCGCCGGCCAGTTCGATGAATCGGGTGTGAAGGCTGAATTCCTTGGCTTTCCACGTCAGGTAAAACGGATCGATTGGAATGCAGTGACCACCGAGTCCCGGCCCGGGGTAGAAGGGAGTGAAACCGAACGGTTTTGTTGCGGCAGCGTCGATGACTTCCCAGATGTCGACATTCATTTCATCGGCGACGACTTTCATTTCATTGACGAGGCCAATGTTGACGGAGCGGTAAATGTTCTCGAGCAACTTGGTAAATTCCGCAACGCGGGGTGAACTGACCGGCACAACTTTTGAAACAACCCGGTTGTAAAGCGCGAGTCCCGCTTCCAGGCAGGCCGGGGAAACGCCCCCAATGACCTTGGGGATCGTGGAATTCTTGTAGACGGGGTTTCCGGGATCTTCCCGCTCGGGCGAGAAAACGAGGTGGTAGTTCTCCCCGACTTGGAAGCCACAAGCTTCAATTCTCGGCTGCAATTCCTCGTCGGTCGTTCCCGGATAAGTCGTGCTTTCCAGGCTGATGAGCTGACCATCTTTTAAAAAGGGAGCAGCTTTCTCCATGGTGCTGATGACGTAGCTGAGATCGGGGTCGCGATGCGAAGTGAGGGGAGTGGGAACGCAGATGACGATCGCATCAGTCTCGGAGAGAGCGGAAAATTCTGTCGTCGCCTCGAAGGTGTTCTCCTCGACCAACGGAGCGATGCGTTCGGAAGGAATGTGTTCGATATAGCTCTCACCCCGATTCAGGGATTCAACCTTCGAACGATCAACATCGAGGCCAATTGTCCGCAGCCCGGACGCAGCAAAATTCAATGCCAGCGGCAAACCAACGTAACCCATGCCGATGACGGCAACGACGGCTTCGTTGGCTTGTAATTTTTCCTGTAGACTCATAATCCAAACGCCCCTTATACTGAGGATGGTACCTCCTACCACAATCCCCCCAAAAACTCACCTCCTGACAGTCAAAAATCTCCTCTCCGGGAAGAGAATCTTTTTTCTCGCTTCTTCTTCCAACATTTATTACTTTCCACGCCCTAGCCCTCCTTTATGATTGATCCGGAAAATTATGGTTTTCACGACGAAGAATCCGTCGGATCGGGTTGTTGTGGTGAAGTGGTTCGCGCGACTGACCCGGAAGGAAAAACCGTTGCGTTGAAGCAATTCAATTCGATGGCAATCGATCGCCATTTCCTTGAAACAAATTACCGCCGCTATGCCCGTCTTTCCAAGCATTCGGGCATCGTTGATATCCACGGATACCAGTTCAAAGAGCATCCATATTTTATCGTGATGGACTGGATCGAGGGCAAAACGCTCGATGAGATCGGTCACCTGCCCGAGGGTGAGGCCTGGCAACGGATTTACGAAATTGCAGATGCGCTGGCGCACCTTCACAAGCACGCACTTGTCCACACCAATCTCCATCCGGGTAACATTTTCTTCACGGAAGATCAGCAATCCATCGCCAAGATCACCGATTTCGGACCCGGTCTGGCCGGGAAGGTGCATCATATCGATTTGGGGGAAACGGCCTATTACGCTCCGCCGGAACAGCTCGAAAACCCGGAGAATTTCGACGATAAAATCGCCGAGCAATGGGATGTTTACCGGTTCGGCGTGATCGCCTTCTGGTTGATCAATGGCACCCTGCCCCGCGGCCACGGTTACATTAAGGCCCGCGGGGAAGCTCTGGAGGAAAGCGGCGGACGGCCTGTGCCGGTCGATTACCAGGCGTATGCTGCCGATGTCCGCGAAAATCCGGAGTTTCACTGGAACCGGAAGACATCGAATCGTGCGTTTCGCCTCCGTCGGGAAATCGTCGAAAAATGCCTCTCCATCTGTCCGAACGAGCGCCCGCTCGATATGCGGGACGTCCGGACCAGTTTTCGCGCCCTGGAGCAACAGTTTGTGCTGGAAGATGCCGAAAACCGCGTCGTGCGGGAGCGCAAGCTGCAGAAAATGAAGCTGATCGTGACCCGAACCGTCGCGGCCTGCCTTGCGATTTCTCTCACAGCCGCGTCCTATTTCCTGATCCGCTACCTGCACCGTACGATTTCGCAGGACAAAGAAATCTCGAAGCTGGAGCACGTCACCAGCACCCAAAAAGCGGACATCGAAAAGCGGGATCGTTTGCTATCGGAAATCGAGCACGATCTGAAA
>JABDJT010000029.1 GCA_013003335.1 Verrucomicrobiales bacterium
GAGTGGAACCGGAGAAATCGATCGTGGAAAAAATCTCCGGCGCCATGAATCGGCTCGGTCGGGCCCACCCGGAATTATCACTGGTTCTCAACCAATCCCTCGGAATCGGGCCTCCGACCGAAAAATATGACCGGGAACGGGGCGCCGAAATCGTCCGGGCCGTGACGGCCGGGCAGGGCGACCCTGAAACCGGAAAAGCAGTCTACGCCCTCGCCCAGCTGAACTGTATCGGCTGTCATCAAATCAACGACGTGGGAGGAACGATCGGACCCGCTCTCGACGCCGTAGGAGCGGGATTGCCGCTCGATCAAATCGTCGACTCCCTGTTGTATCCCAAACGACAGCTGAAAGAGGGCTATTTTGCGACCGCGATTACCACCGTGGACGAACTCGTTCACACCGGTTACGTCGAAAATGAGGACGGCGCGAACATCTGGATTCGGGATATCGCCACCAACAAGGTTCGCCCCGTTTCCCGGCACCAAATTCTAAAACGGGACCCCATCGGCACCCTGATGCCCCCCGGTCTGACCGCCTCGATCTCGGAGGATCAGTTGATCGACCTGGTCTCCTACCTTGCATCACTGAAGGGCCGCGACCCGAAATAACAGGATCTGCTTGGCGAACGTTCCCTGTTGATTCGAACGGGCCCGCACGGGTCCCGCCGAACGCCACATCACGCAGATTTCCTCTTTTCAAGTGATCCGGAAATGGGGCACCATTGGTAGATCCAGGGAGTCGCCCATGAGAACGAACACCGAAGGAGATCGAGTGGAAGTGAAAACCCTGCGGGGCTGGTTGATCGCGCTGGGCGTGGGGCAGGGAGTCACCGCTCTTCTATTTTCACTGCTTGGACTCAGCTATTTGCGCCTGGGTATTTCCGCGGTGGCCCAAAGCCATGCCGTGCGAGAGTCCCGCGATTCCTATTTAGCGGAGGAGGACATCAGCAACGTTTTCGAGGCATTATTCGTCCTGGGGCTCGGGGCCATGAGAGGAGTGGGGATCTTTGTGGGAGTTTGCCTGATCCTGCTTGGCATCCTCTTTTTTGCTCTGACTTTTTTATTCGGATGGAATGCCGCCGCCCGTTTTCGTTTGAAGGATCAGATCCCGTCACCCAACTTTGTATCGCCGGTCTTGCTCGTGCTGGCCGGGCTGTTCGTGGCGGTGTTTTGCGGGTCGTTTGCATCCGCCTGGTTGCCGAATGAAAAGCCCGAGGGAGGAAAAGCGACAGTGATCCTGGAGATCCTGGTCTTTTTGGCCGGATGCTTTCTGATTTTCCATGCCGTTTTGTCCGGTGTGGTGAGTGGATTGATCGTGGAACATCGTCGTCGAAATCGTCGCACTGGATGACGGGAGTTGGGACTCCTTTTTTCGGAGAAGGAGAACGGTTATCAGCGTGACACTTACGCCCTCCCATGAACCGCGTCTTTTCCATTGCACGCTCTGCGAATCACCTCTTGAATGGGCGGCTCAATTTCTATGGCTACAAAACGTGTTGTTCTTCTTTTCGCCGGTCAGGGAGCCCAGGCTGTGGGCATGGGACGGGATCTGGCGGAGCAGTTTGAGTCCGTGCGCGACCAGTTCGCCCGGGCGGATGAAATTCTCGGTTTTTCGCTCTCGGATGTGATGTCCAACGGTCCCGCCGAAGAGTTGACCCGGACTTCCCGGTGTCAGCCGGCCCTTTACGTACACGGCATGGCCCTGTTTGAATTGCTGCGCGACAAGATCGAAATCGCCGGCACAGCGGGTCTTTCCCTGGGCGAATTTACGGCCCATGCCGCGGCGGGAACCTTCGATTTTGAGACAGGCCTGAAGATTGTGGCTCAACGGGGAAGTTTCATGGAGGAGGCCACCAATTCCACGGACGGCACGATGGCAGCCATGATCGGCGGAGACGAGGAAGCGGTGCGGAACCTCGCCGCGAAATGTGATGTCGATGTCGCCAACTTCAACGCTCCGGGCCAGATCGTGCTCTCCGGCACGAAGACGGGGATCGCGAAAGCGATTGAAAACGCCAAGGCCGCCGGCATCAAGATGGCAAAGGAACTCGACGTGGCCGGAGCCTATCATTCCCGACTTATGATGCCGGCCCAGGTAAAGCTGGCGAAAGCACTGACCGATTTGGAAATTCAATCACCCGGTGTGCCGGTGCTTTGCAACGTGGAGGCCCGGGAAGTTTCGGCGCCGGATGACATTCGTCGCACGCTCGAGGCCCAGGTCAGCGGATCGGTTCGCTGGACGGAATCCATGCAGGAATTTCTGTCGCGTGGCGAAACAACCTTCCTGGAATTGGGACCGGGCGGCGTGCTGGCCGGATTGATGAAGCGGATCGATCGCAGCGCCACAGTCATCAGCGCCACGGATGTGCCATCACTCGAAGCCGCCGTATCCGCCCTTGCCGAATAATTTTTTTCTCGGTTACAGTTTCCCGCAACCGATTTCGCTTATGACCCAGAAACTTACGAATCTTTCCCGCCGAAAATTTCTCGGCACCGGTGCAGCGGGCGCCGGCGCCGCAACTCTGAACATTCTGCCGTCCCACGTGTGGGCTCAGTCGCCGAATGAAAAGATCAATGTCGCTTTTATCGGATCGGGTGGTCGGGGTGCCGCCAATATCGGCGGGACAGCCAATGCGGGCGAAATGGTCTATGCGCTGTGTGATGTGGATCAGCGGCGCGCCGCCGGTTCAGTAAAGAAATATCCGAAAGCGAATTTTTATGCAGACTGGAGAGAGATGCTGGACAAGGAAGGCGACAAGATTGACGCCGTGGCCGTTTCCACACCGGATCACTTGCATGCCGTCGCAGCAATGGATGCCATCAAACTCGGCAAACACGTTTACGTCGAAAAGCCGCTGACCCTGACGATTTCAGAGGCCCGCGCCCTTCGAAAGGAAGCCAACGACCGGAAGCTTTGCACGCAGATGGGCAACACCGGCCACGCCGCCGAAGGTGCGCGCCTCACCAACGAGTGGATCAAGTCCGGTTCGATCGGCACGGTGGAAGAAGTTCATTGCCGCACGAATCGACCCATCTGGCCGCAGGATTTGGTGCGTCCGGCAGCGGAAGAAGTCCCGCCATGGATGAACTGGGATCTCTGGCTCGGGCCGGCACCGGACAAGCCGTATTCCAGCAAAATCGCCCCATTCAACTGGCGGGGCTATCTCGACTACGGAACCGGAGCGCTCGGGGATATGGGCGCCCATATCATCGATCACCCTGTTTGGGCCCTCGGCCTCGGATTGCCCGAAAAAATCGAGGTGGAAAAGGCCGACCGGAAAACATCGGGAAGCGAGAAAGATTCGCACCCGGGCTCCTGCATCATTCACTACTACTTCGCCGCTCGCGGTGATCAGCCGCCAGTGAAGCTGACCTGGTATGACGGCCAATACAAGATTCCGAAAGCCGAGGGAATGCTTTCTGACAAAAACACGCCGGGCAACGGGTGCGTCTACCTGGGTAGCAAGCACATCATGCAACACGGCAGCCACGGCGGTCGGCCCGAAATCGTGGACACGAATCGGGCGGAATTCAAAGCACCGGACAAAACCGAAGAACGCTCGCCGGGCCATTACAAGGAATGGTTCGCTGCGATTCGCGAAGGTAAACCGGCGATGGCGAAATCGAATTTTGATGTGGCCGTTCCTCTGACCGAAACGCTGCTTCTCGGAGTGATCGGCTCTGTTCTTGGACCGGGCACCAAGTTCAGCTGGGATCCGAAGAAAATGACCACCGGGAATGCCGACGCGGATCAGCTCGTCAATCACAACTACCGTGACGCCTGGAGCCTGTAAGCTTCGGACGCCTCAGTTCAGCTTTTCAGCTTTCCCAAACACCCTGCTCGACGAGTCGTTTCGTCGCCGCCTCCGCCCAACCGCGATTCGCGGCCGGGCTGGCCGGGCTCGGGTGCAAAATCCGGCCGATTTTCGGGGAAAAGCCGCCTTCCCCGGCAATTCGTTTCAGGCAGGCTTCAGCAAATGCGCCGACCCCGATGGCAAATTCGGGCTCGAACAAACGGAGAAACGTCGAGACATACTCGTCGCAGGCGGCCGTAACCGGCTCCATTTCCGCAGCCGGTAATTTGTCCGGCGTTCGGTTTTTCCCGGACTCCTCCATCCACACGAGCGGGCAGTAGTTCACGACGTAGTGTTCTTCGAAAAAAGTCTCCGGCGATCCGAAGCGCTCCGCAAAAAGCCCCCACAACCGCCGCCCGCTCACTTCTGATTTCGCGCAATCGAACCCTTCAATCGGCCGCTTCGGGTGCTCGGGATTTGGTTTTACTACGGGCGCCGAAATTCCCATCCAATCCCGCACAGCGGGAATTTCCCCGAAAGGCACACCGGTCTGCGCCATCCCCCACGGCCCCGGATTCATTCCGAGAAGCAGCACGCGCTTTTTCGAATCGGCAAAACGGCGAACATAGAGTTCGTGCGAAGCCGATGCGTACTCCAGCGGGTTGTACACGAATGCAGTCGGCTCGGAAAATGGAAGTCCGCGGAGGTTCCTGTTCAATTGGGTCGCGGCAGCAAGAATCTCTTCAGCAATCGAGGGCATGGGAAAATTGAATCAACAGGGTTGGTTCTCCGAGTCAACCCGGTTCGTTCGTCAGGGTCGTCCCTGTCTTTCATTTTGCAAAATGCAGCAAATCACGGACACTTCGGGCCACTTTTGCTGAATCTGCCATGCTAGAGGGAAAAAAAGTCGCCATTGTCATGCCCGGGTATTTCGCGGAAAAAACGCTCGCGAAAACCGTGGCCGAAATCCCGAAGGAAATCGCGGATTTTATTATTCTGAGCGACGACTGTTCGAAAGATCGAACCGTGGAGATCGCCAACGAACTGGGGATCCAGGTTCATGTGAATGATCCGAACCTCGGCTACGGCGGCAATGTGAAAAAATGCCTGCAGTATGGACTGGATTCGGGCGCGGACATCATCATCCAGCTTCACCCGGACTACCAATACACTCCGAAACTGATTCCGGCCCTGGCCGGGATGCTGTTGATGGAAGGCACCTACGACGTCGTGCTCGGCTCCCGGATTTCCGGGCGCGGTGCGCTTACCGGTGGAATGCCAGTCTGGAAATATTTGGCGAACTGGTTCATCACCAACTACATGGACGTTTGTCTCGGTCGGCGGCACACGGAGTACCACACCGGTTATCGCGGCTACACGAAACGTCTGCTCGAGGATGTCGATTTTCACGGCCTCAGCGACGACTTCATTTTTGACAACAATCTGCTGATCGCGGCGATCGATCGCGGATACGGCACCTGCGAAGTGACCTGCCCGACCCTGTACGAGGAGGACAGCAGCTCCATTTCCTTCAGCAAGGCTCTGAAATACGGCCTGCTTTGCATGTGGATTTCAACCAAACAATTTGGACGACGCTGGGGCCGGAAGGTACGTGGCGAAAAACCCCGTTTGCTGGTGCATCCCTTCGAGGAAGGGGAAGAGAGCGGCGAGGAGAAATCAGACGATTGACGTTTTTGCCCGAAACCCGAAACTGGTTTCATGAAAGAACGATACGTAGACGGATTCGTCCTGCCGCTCCGAAAAGATCGCGTGGACGACTACAAAAAACTCGCGGAAGCGGTTTTGGAGGTTTGGAAAGAACACGGGGCGCTGGAATACTGGGAATGCATCGGCGATGATTTGGAAATCGAAGGAGTGCGGTCGTTCCTTGATCTGGCAAAGTGCGGGAAGGATGAAACGGCTGTGTTTGCCTGGGTTGTCTTCGAATCACGTGAAGCGCGAGATGCAGCCAACGAAAAAATCATGAATGATCCCCGGATGCTGGAATTGATGGACACGGATAATCCGATTTTTGATTGCGCACGGATGGCGATGGGCGGATTTCGGGGTTTGGTGGGTGAACAGTTTTCCTGAATCCTCTTTGGAAAATCCCTCGCTAACCGCTCTTTTTCCCCGTAAAACGAGTCGCCGTGCCCGATTCACCGACTACCGCTGATTCCAATTCCGGAATCAAAGAACCGCCCACCAGACTCGGCGGCATCCTTCGCCAACTGGGCCCGGGGCTGATCCTGGCAGGATCCATCGTGGGGTCGGGCGAATTGATCGCTACAACACGCACGGGTGCCGAAGCCGGGTTTTCGTTTTTGTGGCTGATTATTCTCGGCTGCGTCATCAAGGTCTTCACTCAGATTGAGGTTTCGCGGCATTGCATCATTTCCGGGACGACCACGCTTTCCGCACTTTACCACCTGCCACGAGTCGGCAAACCGATCGGCTGGTTCTGGATGATCACGTTCCTGGTCGGACTGGGCCAGCTGGGCGGGATCGTCGGCGGGGTGGGACAGGCGTTGGCGATCGCTGGGCCTTTTCTCGGGCCCAACAGCCCGAAGATCTGGGCGGCAATTGTCGCCGGGATTACAATTTTTATGCTGATCCGGGGCGGTTTCACGTTCATCGAAATTTTCTGTACCGTGCTCGTGGCGACTTTCACCCTGGTCACCGTTGGAAACGTCCTGCTTCTTCAAACCAAGCCGGACTGGGCCATCACGGCCGCAGATTTACGGGAAGGACTCAGTTTCGGATTTCCCGATCACATCATCGCCGAGGACGGGACGGTGAAGAATCCATTTATCACTGCCCTGGCAGCCTTCGGGATCATCGGGGTCGGGGCTTCGGAAATCGTGGCCTATCCCTACTGGTGCCTCGAAAAAGGGTACGGAAAATGGATTGGGAAAAATGATCAGAGCGAGGGCTGGCTTTCACGGGCGAAGGGATGGATCCGCGTTTTGCAATGGGACGCCTGGGGTTCGATGGTCGTCTACACGGTCAGCACGGTGGCCTTTTATCTCCTTGGGGCAGCCGTTTTGCATCGCGCCCGGTTGATTCCGGAAAAGAGCGAAATGGTCGCGACGCTCGCGGAAATGTATGAGCCGGCCTTCGGTCCGGTCGGGCGAATCATCCTGCTCGTCGGCGCGGTTGCCGTGCTGTTTTCGACCTTTTTCGTCTCCAGCGCACAGAAATGCCGGCTCATGACGGATACGCTTCACGTATTCAACATGCGGCGGATGAAATCCGACGCCGACCGGAAACGATGGATCAAAATCTTCAGCGTCGTTTTCCCGCTCCTGAGCCTGACGATCTACCTGCTCTTTCCCCGACCGGCCCTGCTCGTCCTGTTTTCAGGACTGATGCAGTCTCTGCTTCTCCCGCTTCTCGGCATCGCCGCCCTGTATTTCCGGTTCAAAAAAATCGATCCGAAACTTCGGCCGACGCGGATTTGGGATGCCTTTCTCATTCTGTCGGTGATCGCTTTCCTGGCAATTGGTATCTACCTGATGATCGATAAAGGCGGCGCGCTCCTGAACAAAATCACCGGTGGATAAAATCCTGCTTCACCCGTATTTTTCCCGTGAACAAATCGGAGATGATCGCTGGCCGGTTCTTTCGGGAGCCGGTTAGAGGAAAGTCCGAACACCAAAAGGCAGCGTGCCCGGTGAAAACCGGGGAGTCGAAGGCGAGAGCCTTCTTCGACGGATAGTGTCGCAGAAAATATACCGCCTCGCTTGCGAGGTAAGGGTGAAATGGTGAGGTAAGAGCTCACCGCCCCGAGGGTGACCGAGGGGGCAGGACAAACCCCGCGCGGTGCAAGACAGAACAGGACAAACGGGTCGCCTGCCCGGTTCCTTCGGGAGTGTGTCCGGGTATTAGTCGCACCCTTCGGGGAACGCGCCGGTTTCGACCGGCGGGTTAGAAAAATGATCGTCCTTTCCATCCGGAGAGAACAGAATTCGGCTTACGGGATTTGTTCACCTTTTTCAAATATGCATAACTGAGCAGATTCTTCGTCTTACCTTCATGAAGACGAAAACGATGCTCCTACCGGTCGCAACTGCAATGGCTGTTATAATGACAGCCGGAACGGCTGAGGCCCGACACGAAAACCCGCTCGTCGAACTGGCTCACGAGATCGAAGATATCGCCGTCGAGTTGCGAACTGAATTCAGGATTCATTACCGGCACACACGTGCCTACCGGCATATGATGGATGATATTTCGCAGGTTCTTGCCGAAGCGGCGCACATCGATCGACTGGCTCATGACAACCACTCGTCGCTGCGCCACATCAAAGCAGATTTGGAAGATCTGGATGCTCTGGCCCACCATCTGCACGAACTGGTCGATGCCACCGAGCGCCGGGAAGGTCACCGCGTGGACGGAGACACCCGCCACGTGCACGAAGAACTCGCGGCCCTGAACCGGACGATCCACCAAATGGAAGACGTTGTCTCCCATATCATGGTCCCGCCCCGGCGCGTGCATCCGCCGGTTCACCGTCACGGGGACAGCAGGCATGATGACACCGCACGCATAATCGGAGGTGCACTGCGGTTGATTCTCGAATTGACAGACGATCGCCGGCACTGCCGACACTGATCCCTTTCTGAAACAGGCACAATCCAAGACGGCGTCCCGGAGACGGGCCGCCGTTTTCCCGTTTCACGATTCAGGAGCGCAACGCGTTCAGCAAATACTCGCTGGCCCGAAAATTCTCGATCAGAATTTCCTCCCGATTCCCACGCTTCATCCGCACCTGGCTAATATTGAAGTTCGGGGTCTTGTGCGGGGCAAACAGAATATCGTCGTGGGTCGAATTCTCGTGCTTTTTGAACATGTCCGGCACGATATCACCTCCGAGATGATCGTCCCGCCCGGTCGCGAGGTGACAGGTTCCAAGCACCTTCTCGTCCTGGATATCCGCGCCGGAAACCGGCAACACCTGGGTCCCGAAACCGAGTTCGCCCAGTGTCCCGGTCATTGGATCATCGGCAAGACGCTCATTGTGGGCATCGATCGTCCCCTGGTCACCCTCAATCAGGGTCGAACGGACGATGCTCCGGTTTTCCACATCCAGAACGCCGAGCGTTCCGTCCTCATATTTCATGGGAAATTGTCCATTGGCATCCACCGGGACGAAATATACTTCGCCAGCCGGGAGGTTCGCGACATCCGGCTGATGGCCTTTGCAAAGCCCGTGCGATTTCTGCGCTTCCTGATTGTCCAAACCCAGCCATGCCGTCAGGACGCGGCCGTCTTCCAGTGCGAAATCAATTTCGACTGAATCGGCACCGGTCATGGCAAGCCGCAGTTTTTCTGCATCCGCGCTGACCTCGTCGTAATTCACGGCGAGGCCGCTGTTCAGGATGACGTCGTTGAGATTATGCATGGTTGCTCCGCGAAACCCAAACTCCTTGCATTTGGCGGTCAAAGGAGCAGTCGCGGAAAATGTGGAGATGCAGAGGATGAGGTCGTAATCTGGGTAGATGTCTTCATCGAGACTCAGCACGTCTCCAGCCACGTCATAGCAGTCGTCCTGCATATCCAAATTCGATCCGTGGGTCATGCGAAAGGCGAACATGTCTCCGCCCGTCATTCCCAAAGCCGAAAGACCTCCATCCTTCAGGCCCAGGTAAAATTCCTCATAAGCTTTTTTCTGCACTTCGTGGCCTTCCGCGTCGAGAAACCCATAGCCTTCCATCAGTGACACATCATCGAGATCAATCAGGATGCAGCAGTGGCAACCTTCCGTCGGATCAAAGACCGTTCCGAGAAGACGTTCCAAGTCAAATTCAGGGAATTCCCGGTTTTCAGGGTTGTGGATGATTTCAGGGGCGAGGGCGGCGACGCTCATGATTTTTTGTGATTTTGTCGGGCAAAACTTGAAATCCTTTCAAGCCTGCGCCGAATTTTTCTGATTTTGTGAGGAAAGTTACGCAGCTACACTCCAGTCGGATGAAAAGCCAAAGAAAAATTGTCATAACCGGCTGCACCCGCGGTCTCGGCCGCGCGATGGTGGAAGGTTTCATCGCCCGCGGCGACCGGGTTGCCGGATGTGCACGAAATCCGGAAAAAGTTGCAGAGCTGCAAGACCCATTCGGGAGAAATGACCACCTTTTTGAATCAGTCGACGTCTCCCGGGACAGCGAAGTCGCCGACTTTAGTCGCGTTGTGCTCGAAAAGCACGGTCCGCCGGATCTCCTGATCAATTCGGCCGCTCTCATCAACGAAAACGCCCCACTCTGGGAAGTGCCGGAAGCGGAATTTTCCACTGTGGTGGACGTAAATCTCAAGGGCGTGACCAATTTGATCCGGCATTTCGTTCCAGCCATGATCGAAAACGGAAGCGGAGTGATCGTAAACTTTTCGAGCTACTGGGGTCGTTCAACTGCTTCCGAGGTGGCACCCTATTGCGCGACAAAATGGGGGATTGAGGGACTGACGAGTGCGCTGGCTCAGGATTTGCCGCCCGGGCTGGCGGCTGTCGCGTTCAATCCCGGTGTCATCGATACGGATATGCTGCGGAGCTGTTTCGGCTCAGGCGCTGGATCCTACTCCGGGCCGGATTGCTGGGCGGAAGCCGCAGTCCCGTTTCTCGCGGGGCTTTCTGCAAGCGACAACGGATCTTCGGTGACCTGCCCCGGACAATAAAACGAATCAACAGGGTTGGTTCCCCGAACCGACCCTGTTGATTCGTGAAGTGGTGAAAGGCTCTGTCCGGCGAACCGGACAGAGCCTTTGCGAACCAACCCAGTTTCCTAACGCTCGCGCGCTAGAAATTTGCAGTCGCGCCGATGGTCACGCGGCTTCGATCGTAATCACGAGCCGAGTTGTCGGAGCTGTAATTGGTGTAGTGGTAGCCGAGGCGAAGATCGACATTCTGCACCACGCGGTAGGCCAGGCCGATCTGCCCGGAGACGGCGTGTTCTTCAATGCTGTCGAACTCAGCACCTTCAAAATCGCTTCGAACGAAGCTAACGCCGGCGGTTGCCCGCAGTCGGTCATTGATTGCGTGATTGGCAGTCAAACCGGTCCGGTAGGAATAGCGCTCGCTGAATCCGAAGACTTCGTTGTTTTCCAGGCCGATGCGGGCCATCCAGCGCAAAGACGTGCGAGTCGACATCCGGTAGTTCAACCCGGCTTCGACATACGGCTGGGTTGTTTTTTCGAAGCGGTCATATTCGCGGAATTCCGCCCCGGCAACGAGAGTTCCTGCCGTGGTCTCGGAAAAGCGGTGATCAATTCCGCCGAGTGCGTAATGCGATTTGTAATCGTAGTTGATCGAATCGTAATCGGTCATCGCGTATCGGTATTCGGCGCGAACAGCGGTTTTGCTGCTCAGGGAATAGCGGAGCTGCTGGGAAAAGACGTGGGTCAGGCGGTCTTCCCGTGTGCTGAGCAGGCTTTCTTCGTAGTTGATACCCTGGATCGCGTAACCGGTCACGAGACTGAAACGCTTGGAGAGCTGATACCAAAGAGCCGTGCGGTTGTACCAATAGAGGTATTGATCTTCCCGCAAGGCAATCGATGCGCCAATCAGGTAATTGGGCTCGATTTCATAGGCGATCAGGGAATTGTTCGTAACGCGAAACCGGTCGCTGAATCGGTGACTGGCATTGGCGGACAAGCGGGTGTTGTAGAAAATGTCGTCGCTGATCGGACCGGCGTCTTCATACCACTGGGCACCGAAATTTCCTCCCAGGTCGAGGCGACTCAGGTCGTTGGCGTACGCGTAAAACAAGCCGATTCCGCCTCCTCCGAAATAGGAGCTGTTTTCCGAGCCGGAAGGTGCCGTGTTGGTGTTGGAATCGTATCCGCCTTCGACGCCGACGGACAGTTTGAGGGGTGATGCCTCTGAAACTTCAGAACCATAGTGACCGATGCCGAGAAGTCCCTGGGCATGGATCGTCGATGGAAGAAGTACGCTTGCTACGAGAGCGGTGAACGCAGAGGTGAACAATTGGATTTGGTGGGTTGGGCGCTTCATAATTTTAGAAGTTATGATAAATATAGTAAAATATTTTAGGTTATCAAACTTTAATTTCCTTAAATTTTAAATTTTCCGAACTAATTGGCACAAAAAAACCCGCCTCCCTGATTCCAGGAGGCGGGTTTTTCAGAAAATTTTACGTCGGATCGACGAAATGATCCTACGGATGAGTCGGCGACATGGGAACCGATCGGTATACGCGGCGCACCTTCGGCACGAATCGAATGACACGGCGGACTTCTTTTTCTTCGACAATCGGGGCCGCGCTGGCCACCGGGGGAATCATGTAGACGCCGGAAATATCGATCGGGCCGTAGCCTGCGCCATCGTTGGATCTGCCAATACCCGGATCCGGGATCGGAGGCTCAATGACGACTTTGCCGTCATCGTAGATCACCTGCTTGCCGGAATCATACACGACTTCTTTGCCGGATTGTTCGTAGACAACCGTTTTTCCACCGCTTGGGGAATCGTAGGACTGTTCCCGGGGCTCTGCAGGATGTTGCGATGTCGACTTCGACGTTTTTCCAGCCAATTCAGTGGTTTCCGCCACGGCTTCTTTGCCATGGGAACTCCCCTGCTTCGGCTGATCGCCATTCGATGCGACCGCATTCTGCTTCTTGTTCTCGAAAACTTCGGCAAATGCTTCCCGAACGGAGTCTGCGTGGTCCGGCGCAGCAGCTACCGCGGATTCAGCAATTTCCGCAGAATCCTTTTCGGAGGCAGTGATGGCAACCATCACAATCTGCTTGACCAGGCCGGCGTCTGCCTTGCTGGATTCGATTGCCGTTCCGACGATTTCCCCGACGCAACCATTGTAGGCAACGAGGGCATCTTCGACAACGGTGAGGACATTTTCAGGCTTCGCTTCGACGGCTGCTTTGACCCGCTCGGCGGCGGAATCACAGTCGACATCGAGCTGAGCACTCGCGGATAAGCCGGCAAAACTGCACAGAGCAGCGATGAGGCTGAAGGATACGGAACGAATCGTTTTCATAGGCAGGCAATAGTTTTTTGGAAAAATGGAGCGGGTAGAGGGAATCGAACCCTCATAACCAGCTTGGAAGGCTGGGGCTTTACCATTAAGCTATACCCGCAGACCAACTTAGGAGTAATATTACGGAAATTATTAAAATTACAAATTTATTTTTAAAATTTTGTAATTCCGAATTAATTTCGCGTAACCATTTTCCCGTGCCTGCGCACCGTGAAAGGTAGGTTTTACTTATAGTCAGCCTGCCTCACTTGCCAAGAGCAATTTTCAGGTCAACGAATTTAATTTGTCCGAAGTTTCTAAAAAATCTCACGTCAAAAACGGTTTCGCCTGCCTTTTGAAAGCACGGCGGACCTGCCCCCTGTTCCTCCTTTCAATCGCAGCGGTTGTCGGAATTCTGGTCGGCGATCTCACTCCCAATTTGATTCCCGAATGGCTCAGCTGGACGCTGGGTATCTCCGGGCTGGTTGCGACAATTGCCTTGTTTGGGAAGAAATGTCCGGTCATTGGATCCTTTGTCCTGTTTCTCACGATTGCCCTGCTCTTTTCCGCTTTTCACGTTCAAAAACTGGATCATCTCGATTCATTCGTGCTGCTGCCGAATTTGAACCGGGGGCAGACCATTCGCGTCACTGACGCGAGAGCAACAGTCGTCTCAGAGCCCCGCTTTACCGGGAGCGGGCAACGCCGATTCGGCCGGGCTGTCTTGAAAATTGACGGCTTCAGACTGGCGGGAAGGGATTGGAAATGCCATCACCGCTTTCCCGCCGTTTTTGAAATAATGCCGGAGGAACTGAAATACGGAGACCGAATCGAAGTCTCAGGTCGATTTGAACCCCTGCGCGAAGCAACGTCGCCGGGGGCTTTTCACGAAAAGAAATTTCACTTCCGTTCCAATGATGCGGTGGGGAAATTTTATGTCGAAGCCGGTAACCGGGTCGACTTCTCCGGCGAAAACAGGGGTTTCCGGGTGGTCCACTGGGCTCATCGGACACGCGATCACCTGGAATCCGCCCTCATGCATGGAATCGGGCACCACCCGATCGAGACCCGCTCCGTGATCACCGCCATGGTTCTCGGGATGCGGGAAGATGCCCCGGAAGAAGTGGAAGACCTGTTTCGACTGAGCGGAACCATGCACATCTTCGCAGTCTCCGGTCTTCATGTCGGAATTATCGCGGCTTTTGCGTGGTTCATGCTTCCGTTGTTCGGAATTTCGAGGCGAACCGCCTCATTGATCATCATTCCGGTCGTTCTGTTCTATGCGGTGGTCACCGGGCTTCGCCCCTCTGCAATCCGGGCAGCAATCATGATTTCGGTTGTCGCCCTGGGATTTTGCCTCCGCCGACCGGCGCGGATCCTGAACAGCCTTGGATTTGCCGCTCTCATCATTTTGATCTTGAACACCCAGCAGGTTTTCCAACCGGGCTTTCAGCTTTCATTCGCCGTTCTCCTGGCAATCGCGTGGCTGGCCAACCCGATCG
>JABDJT010000035.1 GCA_013003335.1 Verrucomicrobiales bacterium
CCTCGAACCTGCCTGTCGATTGCAGGATCGCCCGAAGCGCATCGGTCGTGGTTTGCCAGTCGTGATTGTTCCGGCCGTCAACGATGAGGGCTTTCAGCGGCTCCGCCGAAAATCCGGACGGCATGACCGCAACGGCCAGGGCAAAGGAAAACGCGAAGGGGGACAGGCGGATCATGATTCGGGAAACCGGAATCAAACAGCAAATCGCCCGACCCGAAAGCGGCGATTTTCCGTGATCGACCCCTCTCCCGGTCCTCGACTGACAGGCGTCCGCAGATGGCTCGGGCCGGTCGACCGGGGCGGACGCCCAGGAGAGACGTCCCTACCCGCGCTGCCGCGCGGAACAGCGGCGCGATGGCCCACCCACGCTTCTGTGAGAAAACAGGAAAACCACCTTCCCCAATCGTGTCTGCAATTCCGGTTGCCATGCCGGTGCGAAGCACGAACTTGGCCGTTCGATTATGAAAAATTCAATCTCCCTTCTCTCCCGTGCCGCGCTT
Source organism: Verrucomicrobiales bacterium (assembly GCA_013003335.1). Classification (GTDB taxonomy): domain Bacteria; phylum Verrucomicrobiota; class Verrucomicrobiia; order Verrucomicrobiales; family DEV007; genus JABDJT01. Next base: position 501 of record JABDJT010000035.1, read on the forward strand.
GCGGTCGCAACCGTATCCTGCCTCGCAGCGGTTCCGGTCAATGGACAGGACGCACCCGCGCCGGCTGCTGCCGCGGAAAAACCGGCTGCAGCCGCCCCGGCTGATGCGCCTGCCGCCCCCGCAGCTGCCCCCGCTCCGTCCGGGCCTGTGGCCACCGTCAACGGCGAAAAGATCAGCCCCGACGAACTCCTGGAACGCTTTCGCATGGTCGTTTCCCGCCAGCTCGGCCCCCAGGCCGCGCAGATTCCGCCCGGTAAGTTTGCCGAAATTCTCGCCACCCTTCCCCCGGAACAGAAAAAGGAACTGGTCGACGAATTGATCGACGAAAAACTGCTCGCCCAGGCCGCAGCCAAAGCGAAGATCGAAGTGCCGGCGGAAAAGCTCGACGAACAGATCAAGCAAATCCCGGTCCCGCCGCAGATGGATCTCGACGGCTTCCTGAAAGCCCAGGGTTTGTCCGAAAAAGAAGTCCGGGCCGATTTCAAGCGCGGTCTTTCCATTCAGATGCTGATCGAAAAGCAGACCGAAGGAAAAGTGGCCGATCCCTCCGGCGAAGACATCCAGAAATTCTACGACGACAATCCGCAGTTCTTCGAAGTGCCGGCGTCTGTGAAAGCCCGTCACATCCTGATCAAGACCGAAGGCCCCGAGACCGAGGCCGCCGCCAAGACGAAAATCGACGGGATCCGCAAGCGGGTCACCGGCGAAAAAGCCGAAGATTTTGCGAAGGTCGCCATGGAAACCTCCGAAGGTCCGTCCGGTCCCCGCGGTGGTGATCTCGGCCAGTTCGGCCCCGGCCAGATGGTTCCGGAATTCGATAAAACGGTGTTCGCGATGAAAGTCGGCGACATCAGCGAGCCGGTGAAAACCCAGTTCGGTTACCACATTATCAAGCTCGACGAAAAGAACGAGGCCGGCAAACAGCCGCTCAACGACGAGTTGAAGGAAAAGATCACCGGTGCCCTGAAAGCCGAGAACGAGCAGAAAGTGATCGAAGATTACCTCAAGAAGCTGCGCGAAGACGCGAAGATCGAAATCGGTTAGTGCTGAACTTCTGATGACGTCTTGCGCTGCGCGTTCCGCGCATGCTCAGACCGCGAGCAAGCTCGCTTTGCCCCCGAAGTTGTTATTTAACTGCGATCCTACGGGTCGGAAGCGGGCTTGCCCGCGATCTGAGGACAGCCGGGAACCGGCTCCGCAAGACGACCCAATGACAAGAGGGTATGGTTTTCGAACGAACCCTGTTGGATCGTTTTGCGTACGGGCGGCGGAACAAGTAGCACGGGTTTTCCAACCCGTGGAAAGAGCCCCGGTTTCAGGGCACGGGTTGGAAAACCCATGCTACGCCCCCTCATACGGCCACTGGGCCTTGGTCCACAGGCCGCCGTCGACATACAGCGTCTGGCCGGTGGTGAATTCGGCTTCGTCGCTGGCGAAAAAGACCACGGCATTGGCGACATCTTCCACCTGCCCAACCCGGCCGAGCGGGGTGATCGCGCCCCAGGTTTCCGCATAATTCGGTGATTCCTCGCGCGTCCGCTCGATCTCGATTGCGCCGGGGGCGACGCAGTTCACGCGGATTTTGTGCTCACCCAACTCACAGGCGCAGACCTGGGTGAGTTGATCAATCCCGCCCTTGGAGGCGCAGTAATCGATGAGGTTCAGGAACGGATGCTTGTTGGCGCCGGACCCGATGTTGATGATTGATCCTCCGTCGCCCTGCTCCACCATCAGTCGCGCGGCGATTTGCGTGCAGAGAAAGCTGCCCTTCAGGTTCGTGTTGATGGTGTTGTCCCAGTCCTCCTCCTTCAACTCCAGCAGCGGCGCCCAGGTCTGGCGTCCGGCATTGTTGACGAGGCAATCGAGCCGCCCGAATTCCTCTTTCACCGCCGCAATCATCCGTTCGACATCCGCTTTCACCCCGACGTTGCCCGGCAAAATCAGGCTGCGCTGTCCGCGTTTTTCGATCTCCGCTTTCGTCTCCTCCGCTCCGGCGACATCCGAGTTGTAATTGATGGCGACATCCCACCCGGCATCGGCCAGCCCGTAGGCGATGCCGCGGCCGACTCCCTTGCTGGCTCCGGTGACGAAGGCGATCCTGCTGGTGCTGCTGCTCATGGGGAACTTGTAGAGAGAAAACCGGTTTTCGAAAATAGAATTTCGCGGCGTGGACTGTCGAACGTGTGATTTGCAATCTGCTGTCGTTCCCGCTAAAACTGCGGCATGATTCGAAATCTCACTGCTTCGCTGTTCGCGGGCCTGGCTCTCGTGCTTCCTGCAACCGCCGACGACCGGCCGAATATCGTCTTCATTTTCTCGGACGACCACGCCCCCCATGCCATTGGGGCGTATGACGGCTGGCTGAAATCGGTGAACCCGACGCCGGAGATCGACAAGCTCGCGGCCGACGGGATGTTGTTCGTGAATTCCTTTTGCACGAACTCGATTTGCGGCCCGAGCCGGGCGGTGATCCAGACCGGCAAGCATTCCCACAAGAACGGGTTCATGAACAACGGGAACACTTTTGACTGGAACCAGCAGACGTTTCCGAAATTGCTGCAGAAAGCCGGATACCAGACTGCGATTTACGGAAAATCCCACCTGAAAGGCAAGCCGCAAGGATACGGCGAGGACTGGGCGGTGTTGCCGGGACAGGGTTTGTATTACAACCCGGACCTGATTTTCCCCGATGGCCGGAGAAAAGTCATGGGCCACTGCACCGACGTGGTGACCGACCTGGCGCTGGAATGGCTCAAGGAAAAACGCGAGGACGGAAAGCCGTTCCTGCTGATGGTCCAGCACAAGGCGCCGCACCGGAACTGGATGCCGGCCCCGCGTCACCTCGAACTGTATTCCGACATGGACATGCCGGAGCCGGCCACGCTGTTCGACCAGTGGGAGGACAATTCCCCCGCCGCCCGGAACCAGGAACTGGAGATCGACCGCCACATGCACCTGAACATGGATTTGTTCGTCAATTTGACTCCCGATTTCCCCGGCGAAGGGCTCAAGACCGATCG
>JABDJT010000044.1 GCA_013003335.1 Verrucomicrobiales bacterium
GGATCGGGCTGGCGGTGTTTTTGCGGATCGGGCTGCTGTTTCTGCTGGTCGCCCTGGTCGGGAAGCTGACGACACCTTTGTTCTCGTTCGAGTCGAAGAATTTTGCGGGATCCTTCAATTTTCACAGCCTGATCGTGCTCCTGGGTGGAGCGTTCATTATTTACACGGCGATCAAGGAGATCTTCCACATGACCCACATCGAGGAGCACAACGTGGTGCTCCAGGAAATGAAGGGGAACAAAAGTGCCGGATCGGTCATCACGCTGATCGTGCTGATGAACCTGGTGTTTTCCTTCGACTCGATCCTGAGCGCGATGGCGCTGGCGCAATACAAAATGCCGGGCGAGGCCGGCGGCGAGCCGACGACGCATTACGTGTTGTGGGTGATGATCATCGCGATCGTGATCAGCGGGATTTTGATGATCTGGCTGGCGGACAAGGTGTCGGATTTCCTGCAGAAAAACCGGATGTACGAGGTGCTCGGGCTGTTCATTTTGTTCGTGGTCGGGATCATGCTCGTGACCGAGGGCGGACATCTCGCCCACTTGAAATTGTTCGGTTCGGAGATCATGCCGATGACGAAGACGACGTTTTACTTCGTGATTTTCGTGCTGGTCTTGACCGACATCGTGCAGGGCCGGTATCAGAAAAAACTGCTGGCGAAAAAAGACGCCACGGCCGCAGCTGCGAGGAAAACCGATCCTTCCGCCTGATCGCGGCGCGTATTTTCTTTCCAAACTTTGAAACGATTCCTCATGAAAAAACACCTTCAGTTCTTCACTGTTTTGTCCGCCAGTTTCCTGTCAGCCGTTACCGCAAGAGCGGGGGATGGAAAAGAGGCAGTCTTCGAGCCGGCTCCGCGCAATCCGATTTTCATTTCCTACCTGGTCGATTACCACACGATGCTGATCGACTACGCAGTGCCGAATCCGTCTGTGCCGGAGACGTTTTACCGGGCGGATGAGTTTTACACCGTGACGAACACGCTGTTACTCGGGACGACGGTGGCGGACACGGCGATCGTCAGCCTGGCGATCCCGCTGGAGTACTCGTATGTAGAGCAGGGATCGACGGATCCGTTCTCGGATTTCGGGTCGGACCGATCATTCGGACTCGGCGACATTTCGGTGAATGTTTTTCTGCCGCTGTATTACACGGAGACCACGACGATTTACAATTCCTCCGACTTCGGGATTCCGACCCGCACCCGCAATTCCCTGCTTGGCTCGCGGACGGGCTGGGTGGATACCGGGCTTGGCGTGATTCAGGATTTCGGGTTGGTGGAATTCATAGGCGGCGTCACGGCCGGGCATTACTGGTATGAAGGGCAGGACAACGAGTTCATCTGGGAATACCGCGGCGGCCTGGCCCGGAATTTCGGCGAACGGTTTCGCCTGTCCGGGTTCGTCGCCGATGCGCCCGAGCAGGATATTTCACGGGTGGAGGCATCGCTGGGAATCGTGACCGGACCGGCGGGGAATCTGCTGGAATTTTTCGGGTCGCACGATATTTCCGGTCCGAATGAATCCTCGTTTTTCGGAGTGGGGTATCACTTTTCCTACTGAAACGGCGTCTGTCCCGCACACAAAAAAAACGGGAACCGGCGAACCGGTTCCCGCTTGATAAATCGGATAATCGGGAGCGTGTTTAATCGCCGATCAGGGGCGATACATCGGGCGGCGATTCTCACGGGAGTTCCCGATCAAAGCACCACCGAGGCCGCCGAGACCGGCACCCATCAGGGCACCCTGTCCAGCCCGTCCGCTACCGCTACCGATGGCGGCACCGGCGGCAGCACCGACACCGGCGCCGATGGCGGCACCTTCCTGGGTGGGAGTGCAACTGGTTCCTGCAAGAGAGAGAGTGGCTGCGCAAAACGCACCGACAAGGAATTTGGAGATTTGTTTCATCAATCCAAATTATTCACAAAATCCAGTCTGCCACAAGGCGCAAAATTCCGGAATGACGCGCGAAAAGGTCAGAGTCCCGGCACAGGGCCATAT
>JABDJT010000061.1 GCA_013003335.1 Verrucomicrobiales bacterium
GTTCGAAACCCGCACCCTTTCCGTTCCCCGGGATTTCGTTGACGGCGTTTCCATTCCCAAGAAGTCACATCGAACGTTTCAGGAAATTCTCGCCGAAGAAGCCGGAATCGATTTTCCCGAAAACACGGCCGCGATCTACGACCCTTCCAGGGGGGAGATCATGATTCGCCACCAGAAAACCGTCTGTGACGAGATCGAGGTCTGGCTCGAAAAGGTGTCCAACGCGTTGGGCGGGACCGACAAGCAAATCCAGTTTCGGGTGGAGATTTATGAGGTGGATGCGCTGACCGGCCTGGCGATTCTCCACTCGACCGATGGCAAAAACGACCACACATCCGCGTGGGAAAGCGTTCAGGATTTGTTAAAAGAACGAAAGGCATCCCCGGTTCACAGTCTCCAGTTATTTGGGCGGTCGGGTGGACGCGGAAAGGCGGAAGATAAGATCGAACACGTCTACCCAACCGAATTTGAATGGGACGCTTCCGGCGATGTGGTGATCGGGGTGGCCAACGAAACGCGGTACGTCGGCACCATCATCGAGATCGATCCGGTCCTGGGTGCAGACGACTACACCATCGACTTGAATTTTTCGCTCGAACATCACACAGCTCCCCCGATCCAGCGCGCAATTGAAGTCAAAAGCGTGAAACCCGGCGACGGAAAAGAATTTGCCGGCGGGATGCCGGAATTTCATGCCAAGCGGATCATCACCGGTGTGGTCACCCACGACGGTGGCACCCTGCTCGTCGGGAACTGGACCCCCACCGGGAAACCGGAATACGCGGCAGGAGACCGCATGCAGATCGTTTTTCTTCGCACCTCCGTCAACCGCGTCCCTGCCACTGTAAAAACGAATCAATAGGGTATGTTCGCCGAACCAACCCTGTTCATTCGAAAACCCCACTACATGAAACCCGTTTTCTTTTCCCTCGCAGTTCTCCTCTCGATCTCCATTTCCTCAGCCGGAGAGAAAGCGCACAATACCCTGACTGACGCGGAAAAATCCGCAGGCTGGAAGCTGCTCTTTGACGGAAAAACGACGAAAGGTTGGCGAAAATACGGTTCGTCCGAATTTCCGAATCAGGGCTGGAAGGTCGAGAACGGCACGCTTCACAAGGTAGCGAACGTGCGCGGCGGCGACATCATGACCGTCGATACTTACGAAAACTACGAGTTCAGCTGGGAGTGGAAACTTCTCAAAGGCGGCAACAACGGGGTGAAATATTTCATCATCCCCGAGCGAAAAGCGACCGTCGGCCACGAATACCAGATGATCGACGATGCCACGGTGAAAGACGGTTATTCCGCCACCGCCTCCTTTTACCTCGTCGCGAAACCGATCGCCGACAAACCCCTCAAGCCGATGGGCGAGTGGCAGCATTCCAAAATCGTCGTGGACGGAAACCACGTCGAGCACTGGCTGAACGGCCAAAAAGTTCTCGAATACGAGTGCGGCGGCGACCCGGTGATGTCGCGCGTGCCGCAGACGAAGTTCAAAAAGTGGCCCGGTTTCGGCAAGAAGGTGAAAGGCCACATTCTGCTGACCGATCACAAGGATCCATGCTGGTATCGAAACGTGAAGATTCGGGTGATCCGGTAACCGGCTATGACAGGTTTCCGGATTCCCCTTTTTCCGGAAACCGGTCATCGTCTTCGGCATGAAAGCACTCGTCAAATCGCAGGACGCCCCCGGCCTTTGGCTTGAGAACGTACCGGAACCGAAAACCGGCATCAGCGACGTCCTCATCAAAGTCGATCGGACGGGGATTTGCGGGACGGATGTCCACATTCACAACTGGGATGCCTGGGCCCGGAAAACAGTCCCGGTGGGGATGACAGTCGGGCATGAATTCGTCGGCGAAATCATCGAGGTCGGATCGAACGTTTCGGATTTCTCGGTCGGGGAAGTTGTTTCCGGCGAGGGTCACGTCGTTTGCGGTCATTGCCGGAATTGTATGGCCGGGCGACGGCATCTCTGTGCGGACACCAAAGGCATCGGCGTGAACCGGCCCGGAGCCTTCGCGGAATACGTCGCGCTGCCCATGGCCAACGTCTGGCATCACGCGGATGACATCGACCGCGATATCGCCTCGATTTTTGATCCGTTTGGAAACGCGGTCCACACCGCGCTGACCTTTGACCTCGTCGGCGAAGATGTGCTCATCACCGGCGCCGGGCCGATCGGCTGCATGGCTGTCGGGGTCGCGCAGCATGCCGGGGCGCGATTTGTCGTGGTGACCGATGTGAATCCCTGGCGACTGGAGTTGGCCAAAAAAATGGGCGCAACTCGCGTCGTTGATGTGCGAACGGAATCGCTGGCGGATGTGCAACAGGAACTGGGGATGCGGGAAGGATTCGACGTCGGTTTGGAAATGTCGGGCAATGCCAGCGCGTTTCGCGACCTGCTCGAAAACATGTGCCACGGAGGAAAAATCGCCATGCTCGGAATTCCGCCGGAAGAGGTGGCAATCGACTGGAACACGGTCGTTTTCAACATGCTGACGATTAAAGGAATTTACGGGCGCCGGATGTATGAGACCTGGTACAAAATGACCGTGTTGCTGCAGGGCGGGCTGGATATTTCGCCGGTTATCACCCATCATTTCGACTTCACCGACTTTGAAAAAGGGTTTGAAGTGATGAAATCCGGCGAATCGGGCAAGGTCATTTTAAACTGGTGAAAGGGCCAGCCGGGACCGGCCGCTTTCCGATCCAACAGGGTTGGATCGCCAAACAAACCAAGTTGATTCGTATTCCCCCGCATGCACGATTTTCTCCATAACCTCGACTGGGTAATCCCCCTCCGGAGCAACTTCCTGACACCGGTGATGGAATTTTTCACGGCACTCGGCTACATGATTTTTTTCGTGTTGGCGCTGCCGATTCTTTATTGGACCTGGAATAAATCAGCGACGAACCGCCTCGCAGTCGTGCTGCTGGTCTCCGCGGTGGTGAATTATTTTTTGAAGGACTGGATTCAGGATCCGCGACCGCCGGTGGAAATGCGGGTGGATGGCCATGAACCGTCATCAAACGGCCTGCCGAGCGGCCACACGCAGTTGGCGATCGTATTCTGGGGCTGGATCGCGCATGAAATCGGGAAAAAATGGGCTTGGATCGCGGGCGGAATAATCGCGTTTTCCATCGCTTTCAGCCGGTTGTATCTCGGCGTTCATGACGTGGAAGACGTTCTCGGCGGGGCGATTCTCGGGATCGGAGGCCTTCTTCTGTTTCGCTGGATGGTCACCCCGCGGTTTCATTTTTGGCGGGAAATGCGCTACCCCGTTCGGGTGGGAATTGCGGCTGTCGCACTCACCATCGTGCTTTTGCTCTGGCGAGATGGTCCCGCTCCGGACAAGGCGGTTTTGATGGGAGCGTTCCTGGTGGGATGGCTGGCCGGTGTCGGGCTGGAACGGAGGCATGTCGATTTTGTAAAAATCCACCGGGTCCGGACGGTTGTCGCTGCAGTGTTTGGGCTGGTCCTGATCTACGGCATGGCGAAAGGACTGGGTCCGCTCTTCAAAGCGACCGGTCTCGGATCCATTCCTTCGCATGCGATCGCCGGGCTGATCATGGGTGTGTTCATCACGTTCTGTGCTCCGTGGTTGTTCACCCGTTTGCGATTGAAGAAGCCGACAATTTCACCCAAGTTACCGGACGCCTGATATGTCGATTACTTTTGCCAACCTCGCCGGATTTTGGGCCCTGCTCGGAATTCCGATCATTCTGGCGATCCATTTTTTGCAGCGGCAGTCGAAACTGGTCACGATCACTACGCTTTTTCTGCTCGAGCAAATGAAGCGCGAGAGCGTCAGCGGTAAAAAGTTTGAGCGGTTACGCAACTCGATCCCGCTCTGGCTGCAATTGCTGGCCGTTTTGATTTTAACCTGGCTCCTGGTTCAACCACGCTGGGTGAAACCGGAGTCCATCCAGCGAATCGCAATCGTGCTGGACGGTTCGGCATCGATGAGCGCATTTCGCGAACCGTTGGCGGAAAACCTCGAAAAAGAACTCGCGAAACTGGCGACAGCGGCGAAGACCACCGAATTCGTGGTGCTCGATTCACGAATGGATTCAGAACCAGTCTACAACGGCACGGATCTGCAGGAACTCGTCACCGCGCTGAACGACTGGGAGCCTCTCGGCTCGGCCCACGACCCGGGATCAGCCCTGCGGGTCGGGCGAAGCCTTGCGCGCACAGGCGGGCTGGTGATTTTCGCAACCGATCACGTCACGCCCGATTTGCCGTACAATGCCCGGCTGCTGGCAGTCGGTAACGAGGTGGCGAACGTGGGTTTCGCCGGGATTGATGTCGCACCGAATGCGGATGGCGAATTGACCTGGAAGGCGTTGGTTCGAAATTACTC
>JABDJT010000104.1 GCA_013003335.1 Verrucomicrobiales bacterium
CCAGAATTGGTCGGCGATTTGGTTGCCGCACTGGCCAACGTGAATGCAGAGTACTTCTCTCACAGTGTGAAGGGGTGATGTTTAAAATAAAAATAGACTGGAAGGATATTCGATCGAAATGCAATCAATCAATTAGTCGTTCGATTTCCCCTGATTGACGAGGTCGCGCAGTCTCACCGGGCGATCCTGCGCTTCGCTTTCGCTGGCGGGCTCCTCCGCGGCCGGCGGGGAGGATTCCTCCACATCAATCTCCTCCGATTCCTCAACGACGCTCTCCTCCGCCGAAGAATCCGATGCGTTGCCCGCATCGGCGGCTGCGGCTTTTGCCTCTGAAATTTTCTCGACGGCAGACTTTGATTTTTTCCCGCCTCCGGTCGCTTCCGCCGCTTTGTAAATCTCCACCAGTTCGCCGGCTGACGCCCGCATCGCGGATATTTCCTCTTCGGTCATACCTTCTGAGAAATACCAGTTCGCAAAGGCCTGCCGCTCCCAGAGCTTGTCGAAATTGTCGCAAATCCGGGCAAACACGCGTGAAATTTCCGTGTTGTTGGCCAGCAGGACGATGCTTTTCCGATGATTCACACCCGGTTCGTCCACGTAGCCGTTTTTGAAGGCCGTGGGGATCCAGGAAGTCAGCGGCAGCTTCGTGCGCATTGCTGCCAGTGCTGCATCCGCCTGCGGCTTATCATCCATCACTCCCCGGTAATTGACCGCGGTCGTCAGGAAGCGGCCCTCCATTGGATTGCAGGCTGCAAAAGCATTCTTGTTGTCGAACAACTGCTCGATCATCTGCGTAACAGTCAGTTCCTCGAACTTGCTTTGGTCAGGCGGCGTGAGAGGGCTTGCCGAGGTAATCAGGAAATGTAGCCCGGGCTTGGGAACCAGGTTGGTGACAAATTCCCGAATCGAAATTTCCACGGTCAAAAACCCGCTAAATCGCATCGAAGCCGTCACTCCCGTAAGTACCTCGGTGATCAGCGAGTTCAGGTCCGTCACATCCGGGGATTCCAGCCCCCAGTTTTCAACCGCGATATTGAACAGCGCCTCGTTGTCGAAAATCATGCAGGCGTCGCAGTATTTCTTCAGGTAACTGAGTGCCATCACCGAGTTGTAGGGCTCCGTCACAACCGAAGAAACCTGTGGTGACGGAAGAATGGCGCAGCTCATCAACGGAATTTCCGGATACTTCGTTTTGAGCGTTTCGATCATGAGGCAACCCAGGCCGGAGCCCGTTCCGCCACCGAGCGAATGAATGATAAAGATTCCACCGACATTGTCGCACTTGGAAATTTCCGCATCCACCCGGTCCATGACGGACGGTAGAAGCTCCGCTCCCCGTCCGCGGCTACCCACCGCAAAGTTACCGCCGGCCCCTTCGTCGCTGGATACAAACGAACTGGGATTGAACAACGTACCGGAAGCCTTGCGCACTTCATCAATCACGCCCGGTTCCAGGTCAATCATCACGGTCCTCGGAACGTAATTGGTTTCCGCATCATCCCCGAAGCGGCTGTAAAAGGAGACCCAGTCACCTTTTGGTGCCCCTCCGCCTTCCACCTGGCCTGATTCAGGGTCGATCCCGTGCTCGAGACAAAGATTTTTCCAGAGCGATCCTCCGATCTGGACTCCGGCTTGTCCTACGCACAACACGATGTTGTTGTTCACTTTCATGGCTTTATTGAGTGTGTCTGCCGCCGAACGTATCCGAATTCGACCAGCTTTGCATTCTCTGTTTTCAGTCGGTGATGACTTTCGTCGATTACTTTAGCAAGGTTAAGAAAAGAGCAACGGATTTGTGAAACTTGTTTGGTTAAATTTCCCTCAACTTTCCGCATCCAGAAAATCAGCAATAGCAATCAGGATGGCCGTACAACTTTCAGTTCCTTCTGCATTGTTTTGCACACCTTCGACTTTTTGATCAAGAAAATCCCGAACTGTCCCGGGACATCCTTCCAAAACCTCTCCAGCGATCCGCAAAAAGCTCATCCTCAATATTTGATCGGCCGGAATTTCGCCCAAAGGGCTGTCGGAACTCACCAGGTTTTCCGTACTGGTGATTGGTAAAACCGAAACGAAGATTTTCCCCTCATTCCATTCGTCGATTTGTTGCTCCGCTAATTGAAGAACTTCGGCGCTGCTCTTTTTGGGAACATCCAGCCACACTTGATCGGTGGAAATCGGAACCGCAGCCATGGCTTTTGCGTCCAAACGCTCCGCAAGTCCATCGAGAATCAGGATGGACTCGATGACTGGAGGTTTGTGACCTCTTCGAATTAGCAACTCCCTCAGGCTAATTCCGTTGGATTTATTTCGAAACAACCAGTAAAATCCGTTTCCTTCTCCCAAACCGGGGTCTTTTGGCGTTTCCGGTACGATTTTCGGTCCCGGCAGCAGAATCAGTCGCCCCGGTTTTCCGTCGAGCACCGCGTTTCTCGAATAGGGAAATTCAAAGACCCGTTTGGATGGCGGATCGAACACGAATCCATGCTTTTTGAGCTGTTCCTCAGTCTCAATCTTGTCGTAAACCTCCCGCTGCAGCGTCAGGCGCGGCCTGGTTTCAGGGCTGGCGACCCTGGAATTCCTCCAGCTGCTTCCCTCTGCAATTTCCTGGAAAACCGCCTGGAGCCGTTCGCCAGCTGTCTCGAATGTCCCGATCGAACAGGTTTCCGGATTGATCGTATCCTTCAGAAAACTCGCCAGATCATCTGGCAATGCCAGTTTTTCGATTTGATCCGCCTGTGCCGACTTGTAGGGACGTCCCGTAATCAGGTAGAAAAGCAGTCTGGAAACTTCCGCAAGGACCTGGGTCGTCTCAAACTCATTCAGCCGGTGACTTTCCGGGCGTGCGATGCCGAGATCCAGGATCCGAAGCTGCAGGTAGGCATTGCCGTTCAGGACCAACATCACGTGCCCAAACTTCAGCCCGAGCAGCAGCCGGTAATGCGGCTCGATTTCCACAAGCCCTTCGATCAAATCGAGCACGAGCCCCACGGCTGTCACGAGGGGGACAGGCCCGTTTCGAACCAGGTAATCCGTGAGGTATTCCCCTTCATTGATTGCGGTTACATAGAACAACAATCCATCGTCCTCTCCAACCGCTGTAACCCTCTGAAATACAGGTGACTCCAGCACTGCCGCATTCCAACCCCGCTCCATGAATGACAGGTGTCCGCCGCTTTTAAACTGACCTTTGTCACCCGCTACGTGCACTTCCACCAGCTTTCCCGCCGCGGGATCGTATCCCAGGCACACCACTTCCTCTGGCACTCTTCGCAGGGAAACCGGTCCGCCATCTGTTTCATTCTGGCAAATCTGGATTTCTCCAATGGTTTCAAGTTCAGGCATGGATCGAGGAGGACCAAAAGTGGACCAAATGACGGCGGAAATGTCTATATTTTTCCCAAGTTTTCTAACTAGCTATACCCCAGCATGAGCTGCCCCATCAAAAGTCCTGTCGAATCCGAAATTCACCCTAAATATCCCGATACCGGTCGACCCGAAATCCCACCTCCCTCCGGAGATTCTCGATTTCCGCTTCAGTCATGCCGGCGTCCAGATACCAATTGGCAAAGGCCTTTCGCTCCCAAAGCTGATCAAACCGATCGCAGAGCTCTTCCAGCCATTGCCCGATCGACGAACTGTTCACGACCACGCAGATGGAAGAATGCGGAGAAGGCTCAGCGGACAGGTGAAGCTGGGCAAAATGCGGAATTCCCTCATTCTCAGTCGATTCCGCATCGTTCACAGTTCGATATCCCGGAATTCCTGCACGGCTGGCGCCATACAGCCCCAGGCTGAGAATCGTTCCCTCCGTGCAGGGGCAAAGGTCGAGGTTTTTTTCCAAAACATGGTTCAAGATCTGGCCGGATGTCCGAATGGATGCGTTTTTGCGCAAAATCGACTGGAGAGGAAAAATCGTCCCCGTCGCCAGGGGGAAGTCCGGATGCGGCGCGAGGTCGTTCAGAACAGCTCCCAGCGGGGTTGCAGGCTGCTCCTGCCCGTCAAACCGTACCGGCCCCGTGATGGAAGCCACCATGTCTGCGATCAGCCCGTCAATGTGCTCCATCGACGGGTTCTCAATCTCCCAATGGGTCGACGCAAGATTCAGCAGCAAATCGTTGTGGAACACCAGGCTCAAATCGACGTTCCGAAGCGCAGCTTCAATCCCGAAAACGGAATTGTAAGGCTCTGTAACCGAGGTGCTTACCGTGGAAGAAGGCAGGACGCCAACGCTCAGAATCGGAGCTGACGGAGCGTAGCTTTTCAGGATTTCGAACAATCCGGCTGCCAACCCGCTTCCTGACCCCCCTCCGAATCCCTGGAACACAATGAATCCGGTTGGGGCCGGCGGCTTTCGGAATTCGCGATCCAGGACATCCCGAATATCGCTACTCAACCGGTCATTCACTTCCCGAAACGCAACAGCAAAGTTGTTACCGCTTGACTCCTCGCCGGTTACAAAGTTCGCCGGATTCAGCAATTCCCGCCATTTTCGTTTCAATTCATCGGCGGTTCGGGGGTCGGAATCCACAAACAAGCAGCGGGGCACGTAGCGTTCATCCCGGCTGCCGGTCCCAACCAGGCTGAACAGCCTGTCCCACCGGCCGGTCGGACCGCTTTCCGAATGCCCCGTATCCGGATCGATCTGGTGGTCCCGACAGACCCTGGCCCAGAATGCCGCTGCCATTTGACACCCGGCCTGGCCGACCCCTGCAATGAGAAGGCTTCCGTCGTCGGTGGAACTGTGCGGGTCAGCCATCTCTTTAGAAAGTTGAGGGGGTCTCCGTGCGTTTCGGGACCGGGTGGCCGGGCGCCCATCGGGGAACCCGTTCCACCGAAACCACCACGCGCGCACTGGGGTGAAACCGCCGGCGAATCTGCTTGAGGCTGTTTCCGGGTTCCTCGCATCCACCGACCCATTCATCCGGGGCTGAAGCCTGGTATTCCACATCTTTCAGGGGAACCATCAAATCCTCCACCTCCGTCTCAAGATCGCAATCCTGGCAGACAGAATCCAGCGCTTCCGTCAGCCGGTGGACGACCGCCGACGCCTTTCCCTCCAGCTGCTTTTTTTCGGCAGCTTCGATCAGCAATCCGGCCCAGAATTCGATCTGCGAAAGGCTCGATTCAGGGCCCGGATTTTCGTCCCCGAATTGCTCCGTTTTCCACGCTTCGAAGAATTCGCGGGAGTATCGACTTCCATCCAGCGAAATGGGCCTCCCTGTGCTCCCTTTCATCAGCTCGCGATGATCCGCTCCTGTGGCTCGTTCGATCCGCAAAGCCAGCTTTCGGCTGATCTCCAATTTCCCGTTTTCGATCGCCTGGATGGTCGGAGCCGCTACTCCGATTCGTTTTGCAAATTCCGCCTGCGTCGAAAAATCCGTTACTTTCCGAATATCGCGAAGCGGATGATAAAATGAGGGGGGTCTGGGCATCGGTTTCGGCGCAATTTTGTAGCATATTGCTATGCTTTCATGCAAACTCTTTCTCGATCTTTTTTCCTCATCCGCAATATTTGTCTTTTCCTGGTCCGATTTTGACAACATTCCCCACGATCCAACCGCTTCCAGCAAGCTTTGTCTTTTTACATAGTTATATTCTAAATTTAACCAATTTTTTCTCATTTCTGAGAACCATAATTTCCGCAAATTTGAAAGAAATTTTGGGGCGTTGCGCCTCGAATTGAGCCCCGGGAATGCTTTTATTTGATTTTCCTGCCGGTTCGGCTACTGCAGAAAGTCATGAAATTTTACCGGTTTTTCTTCGCCCTATTCGCGGTCGCGGCTCTCGGATTTTCATCCTGCGAACAACACAGCTTTGAGGAGACCCAAAAGCTGCATTTGCCGCACGGCGCGCACGCAGATCATGCGGACCACGGGGATGAAAAAGACGACCACAAGGACCACAAAAACGACGCGGATCACGACGGGAAAAAGTCGGATCAGAAAGTTCCCGCCAAAGGAGAAGCGAAAGACGTTGGAATTTGATCTTTCTGGGTCGAACTCGGCCGTCGTTTTCCGGCAGTTTCGAACCAACAGGGTTCGTTCGGCGAACCAACCCTATTGATTCGATTTGAGTGACCGGACAGTCTCGGTGGCCTGCTTCCGAATTTCCTCCACCATTGTTTCGGATTCTGCGATCTGGAGGGCCACGTCGGCACCCGGATCAAACTTGTGTTTCCGAATCGCCTCCAGGAGACGCTGGACGTCGCGCTTCTTCCCGGTGAGAGCTGCCCGCTTCATTCCGGCTTCGATTTCCTGCTGCTGGAGATTGGACACGTGGTCTCCTTCATAGATCTCGAATAGCAGTTGCCAGGAAACCCGGGCCAGCAGGTCATTCGGCCCCACGGTATTCTCGATCAGGTCCCGGTATTGGTTCTGTACGGCCGGATTGGCCATCAGGTCCTCGAAAAATTTCTCTTTCTTCGGCTGCAGGGCGTCGATTTCATCAATCACCGCCCAGGTTTCCATCGCCATTTCCAGCGCCATCGGGTCTTTCGACCGGGCCAATGCCGTGGCCGCTCCCACCCGCAGGTTGCCGTCCCGACCGGTGTCAGACGCAATAAACGTCAGGAACGGGAGAGCATCCGCCGGCGGCTCAGGCCGGGCGAGGATCATGTCGATCGTGGAGGGCTCCATCGCCGGCTTGACGGCTACTTCGGATAAAACGGAGCGCAGGGTGTCCGGCTGGACGTGGTTCCGGCTCATTTCGCCGAGGAGAAAAGTCTTGTCGATCCGCTTGTCGTTCAGGGCCGATTTCAAGTACGATGCGATCGTAGAACTGCCAGCCCACGTTTCGCGCCCGTAGAACGGCCCTGACGTGTCCGGGCTCATTCCCCAGCTTTCTCCCGCCCAATCGCCCTCGCGATTGTAGAGGCGCGCCAGGGCCTTGAGAGCGTGTTTTCGAAAAAGGGAGGAATCAGACTTTTTCAATCGACTGATCAAACCGTTAACCACCGTCATTTCATGAATTTGCCCCAGGGCCCGGAGCGCGCCCGGCCATTCCCGGATCCGATCCTTGTTGTCGACAGCCCGGAAACTGCTCCGGACGGCCTTCAGATCGACCAGCACGTTGATCGCAGTGTGTTGAATCAACGGATCGCGGTGGGCCGTTTGTTTCACGATGTGAGTCACCCAGTCCGATTCCCTCGTCTGCGTCCGCGCCATTGCGATGAGAATCTCGCGAATCACGGTCGGCCGCTTTTCGGTCGCTAAATCCTTGAAAATCAGGTGGTCCGTCATCGAAGAGCGGTCTCCCAGTGCCCGAAATGCGGCCGCGCGCACGATTTCGTCTTTCGATTTCGCAAATTGAAGGAGCGCTGCTTCCGCCGAATTGGATTCGCCTTGAGCAATCGTGAACAGGGCCGCAAGACGGATTGAGGGCGCCAGTTCGGCATCCTTGACTGTTTCCGCCAGTTTTCCAACCGGGACCGGATCTTCGGACCGGAGAAGAGCCCGCTGTGCCAGCAACCGAATCCGGGAGACAGGAGAACGAAGGTGCTGGAGCAAATCGTCGGTCTCACTTTCTGAATAATTTGGAATTTCCCTTTTCTTCCAGTTTTTGGGGAGAATTTGTGCCACGAACCCGACATCCTGATCCGTGAAATCGTAGTCACCGTTGTGCCAACTCGCGACATAGGCTCGTCCCATCCCGTCGAGATCAATGTCTGTCGGCTTTGGAATCCCGATCCACTCGATCTGTTCGCTTTGAACCAATCCGGCTTCCTGTTCGTCCACTTCGTGCCGGTATACCCGGTTTTTGCCCCAATCGGCTGTCAAAACCAGGCCCGCCGCTTCATCTTTGTCCCACAACGGATCTTCTACCCACGCCGATCCCGTGGCGATTCCGTCCTCGTAAAGGGCAATGGGCAAAATCGCGTCCTCAGCGAATTTTCGGAACAGCGAAGGATAACCATGATGGTCATAGCCGCTGAACTGATGAATCGGCACATCCCAGCCGCCGCCATCGTTGGTGTTGTCCCGACCAATCATCCAAAGCCGGGGCGAAACCGCGACTTCATAGACGTTCCGGATGCCCCGGGAAAAAACATGCAAGCCAGTTCCATCGGGCCGCACCCGAATCACGCCCCCTCCCCGCAGTCTTGCCTTCGCCCCATCCTCGCCTTGTGCGTCTTTGAGGCCGTAATCCCCCACCGCAACGGTCAACCACCCGTCAATTCCGAGAGACAATCCGTTAATTCCGTGATCTCCGGGCCGTTGCTCGATGCTGGAGCCCATTCCCATGACCAGGGATCTCGATTCATCGGCCACACCGTCTCCATCGATGTCCCGCCAGGCCGATATTTTCGGCGGATGAGCAACGTAGAGCCATTCCCCGTCCCATTCGAGACCCCGGGGTGTGTCGATTTCAGGGATAAAGTCGACGACTTTGGCCGCTTTGCGGCCCGATTGATCCAGGATGAGTTTTTTGACTGAACCGATCCCCTTTCTTCGCCCCAGGGCGCCATTCGGGTCGCAGCTCACAAAGAGTTCCCCCGATCGACCGGCCTTCACAAAGGTCGGATAACCTACCCTCTCCGGCCCTGCCAGGATGAAAGCTTCAAAACCTTCAGGAATTTCCACAGTTTTCAGCAGCGGATCTGCCTGGGAAGCAGGTCTGAGTTCCGACTTTTTGGTAATCGTGGAAGGAGCCGGTCGCGGCTCGTATTCCTTCTTTTCCGGTTTTGATTTCGGCGCATCCCCTTTTGGTTGTCCCTTCCCGGCTTTGCCTTTGCCTTTGCCTTTTTCCATCGTCTTCGATTTCCCTTTTTCCGGCGGTTCGGGTTCGGGCTTGGGATCAGGTGGCAACACCGGCATTTTCCCCGCAGCTGCGTCTTTCACCGCTTTGGGAATTCGCGCCCGGTCTTCGTAAACTGCCAGTTCCCGGATACCGGTATCCCCATCCTGCGTCAGAGCAGTCACTTCGACCCGGATATACTGGCTCCGCTTGGAATCGACCTCGTGAATCACGAGATGACCACCCTTCTCATTCGACTTCGCGTCGATCATGGACCGCCAATCGGTTCCGTTCGTGGATTCGAATACCTCGTATTGAACCGCCTGGTCGGGATTTTCCCACTGAATCACCACGGCTTTCGCGCTCAATTCGCGCCGCATGTTCACCTTCAGACGATGAGGAAAGCCCGTCCCCGGAATTTTCCAGGTAGTTTTGCTGTCGTTATCCGTGACACGGGAGGCCGCATCCTCGTTCGACGTTGCGGTCGCTGGTTTTTCCCGGGCTGCGTTGTAGACTCCGCGCCCGAAATCCAGATCGGGAAACTCCGCCCGGGCGTTGTCCAGACCGGAAACAGCAATCAGCAGGCCGATTGCGCATGGGAATTTTCTCCCGGTGCAGGCAGGAAACCGGATCATTTCGGTCATGTTCCCAGAAAATCGCCTGCGTTTCAACCCTTCGATGATTTTCGATCCCACAGGGTCTGTTTGGCGAACGAACCCTGTTCGATCGCGCGGACTCCCTGCTGTTTTTTCGATTTTCTAAAAAACTGTTCTTGCGAACACTTCTTTTTCGAATACTGTTCATCCACACATGAGTCGAATCGTAAACGCCCTCTTCACTGTCGGAATCATCCTGTTGTTTACCCTGTTGGTTTCCAGGACTTACCACCCGGAATCCTCAAGTTTTGAACTGGACCGGATTCAATTTGCCGGTGATTCAACCCGCTCTGCCGTCCTTGACCTCGATCGGGACCAACAAATTCAGTTGATGGCTTTGCTGAACCAGGGGGCGTGGGAGGAAATTTCTGAAGTCCCCGGTGTGGCGCAGTTCCGGAGTCGGGCAATTCAGCAGGCCAGACCGTTTGAAGCGCCGGAGGAGATCACGCGGGTCGAGGGAGTAGGCGAACGGACTTTCCGGGCGATCGTTTCCTATGCCCAAACGAATTTATAAGCACAACAGACTGACCGGGTTTTGAGAAATTGAACCCCACACAAAACTGACTTTTCAATTTTTCCGGCGAGACACCGGAAAGAGAGAGCAGACTGGGAAATGCGAGACCGCAGTTCGGCAAATGAAGCCGGACTGCGGTTTTCGCGTCGGTTTTCTGTCTGAAAAAGCGACTTTTCCGTCTTCGAAGTCGTAATGATCTGTAGTTGACAGTCGAATTGAACCAACTTTGTATTAGCGCCCTCACCACTGAGATGAAAGACGTGGCACGTGCCCAAATTCTGGCGGAGAACGAATCGGAGGACCGTGATTTTCCATTTGGCTTGCTGCAAGCCGAACTGGAACAGGTCGAATCCGACATTCGGGAGCAGGCCCGGCGCTTTGATCCCGCGGTCGAGCCTTACGTTGCCTACATTTGCAACACGAGCGGCAAGCGCATTCGCCCCGCTCTCACCTTTCTCGCCGGAGGGGCGACTGGAGCTGTGACCGAATTTCATCACAAGCTGGCGATCACGCTTGAACTGATCCACATCGCTACGCTCGTGCACGATGACATCATCGACGGAGCGGATATTCGGCGCCAGGCTCCGACCGCGAACGCAAAATGGGGCAATGCATTGTCCGTTTTGCTGGGAGATTGCCTGTTTGCCCACGCCCTGATGCTTTCAACGGAGTTCGATGACTCAGCGATCGGCCGGAAAGTCGCGATCGCTGCCAATGAAGTTGCCACCGGGGAAATCATCCAGACCCAGCGCCGGTTTGATCTGCAACTGACCCGCGAAGATTATTTCGATATCATCCGGAAAAAAACTGCGGCTCTTTTTGCAGCTGCAACCGAGTTGGGAGCACGGCTCAACGGGGAATCCGAGGATGTCCAGGCTGCCATGAAGGAGTTCGGGCTCAATATCGGGACCGCTTACCAGATTTATGACGACTGCATCGATCTGGTCGGCGAGGAAGAGGAAATCGGAAAGACGTTGCGGACGGATTTGAACAAGGGAAAGCTGACCCTTCCGATCTTGAACCTTTTGAGCCGTGCTACGGAACGGCAGCGGGAAAAGCTGAACCGGCTTCTTATTCAGAAAGAGCCGATCGACGTGTCTGCTCTCGCCAGCATCGCCGATTACGACGGGTCCATCGAATCCGCCATCGATACGGGACAGGATTTGGTCGAAAAAGCACGCGAAAACCTCCTGGTTCTGCCCGGCAACGAGTATTCCGCCGCGTTGGGAAGCATCACGAATTTCCTGTTCGACTTGCTCGAAGGGTGCCGGCAGTAGCCCGTCCGAACCAGCCCGATCTCGCCAGCCGATTTTTCTTTTCGGGATTTTGAAATGTCGTTACTTTGGCGACATGAACAATTCAACCCGCCGCGAATTCCTCGGCCGGTCGGCCGCCGCCACCGTCGCCGCAACCACTGGTTCACTCCCCCTGATCGGAAAGGAATCGGCCAGCAAGCCAGCTGATGCTGAAACCCTGGTCACCACGCTGTACAAGTCATTGAATGACGAGCAGCGCGAAAAAATCTGCATCCCGTTCGACGATCCTCTTCGTCACAAGATCGAAAACAACTGGCATATCGTCCCCCAGCGGGTTGGCAAGTTTTTCGACAAGGATCAGCAGGCGATTACCCGCGAGATTTTCCTCGGAATCCACAGCGACGAATACCGGGACAAGATTTGGGAACAGTTCATCGGGGACAACCGGAACAAGAAACACAAGACACCCGAAGAAACATTCGGCGAAGCCTCGGTCGCCATCTTCGGCAAGCCCGGCGAAGACAAATTCGAGTTCGTTCTCACCGGCCGCCACTGCACCCGGCGTTGCGACGGCAATTCCACCGAAGGCGTCTCTTTTGGAGGCCCGATTTTTTACGGTCACGCTGCCCAGGGATTCAACGAAAAGCCGGATCACCCCGGAAACGTCTACTGGTTCCAGGCCCAGCGTGCCAATGAAGTCTACCAGATGCTCGACGGCAAGCAGCAGGCCGCTGCGCTGAAAGACGACAGCCGCGGAGAACGGGGCCGCAAGACCATTGAACTGAAAGGCCACGCCGAGGGACTCGAAGGCGCTCGTGTTGGGGACATGACCGCAGATCAGAAAGAAGGCATCAAGAAAGTTCTCGCTGATTTGCTCCTGCCCTTCCGGAAAGTCGACCGGGAAGAAGCATTGAAGCAGATCGAACCGCAGTTCGACGATCTTCACCTCGCCTTTTACCAGAATGAAGATGTCGGAAACGACAAAACCTGGGACACCTGGCAGCTCGAAGGCCCTTCGATGATCTGGTATTTCCGCGGTGATCCGCACGTTCATACCTGGGTCAACATCGAGCAGCCGAAAGGCGATCCATTCGCAGCCGGCGAAGGCAAAAAAGCATGATTTCCCGTCGTTCCTGGCTCGGAACCACGGCAGCGGGTCTCGCCGGACTCGCCTGTGAGACCGGTCTTGCAAAATCCATTCCGCCTCCGCTGACCTGCGGTGTCGCGATCGGCACCTACGGCCTGCAGTCCAAACCGCTGCCGGAGGCTCTCCAGTTCATTTCCGATACCGGTTTTGACGCCACGGAAATCACGGTTTTTAAAGGAATGACCGGCGAGCCATCGGCTCTCGGTAAAAAAGCACGTAAAGAGATTCGGAAGTTGCTGGATGGCGAAAAGCTGCGACTCACGGCGCTGATGGCCCACGTTCAGCCGTCGAAAGACGACGCCAAGCAGGCTGCAGCGACTGACGAACTGAAACGGGATATCGAGCTCGCCCGGGATCTGAATCCCGTTGCCCCTCCCCTGATTCAAACCGTTCTCGGAGGCGGAAAAGATTGGGACGCTGCGAAGGAGATGTTTCGTGACCGCCTTGCAAACTGGATGCAGATTTGCGCCGACCAAAAAGTGCTGTTCTGCGTCAAACCACATCGTGGCAGCGCCCTGTCACGTCCCGAGCACGCCGTTTGGCTGCTCGAACAACTCGGAGAGAGCGACTGGATGCGGATTTGCTACGACTACAGCCATTTTGCCTTTCGCGAACCATCGATGACCATCGCCGAAACGGTCAAAACGGCCCTGCCGCTCACGGCCTACGTCGCGGTCAAGGATACCGTCCAACTCGACGGCGGAAAAACCACCTTCAAACTCGTCGGCGAAGGCGGGAACTGGGACACCTCCGAAATCGTAAAAGCCTTTCACAAAGGCGGCTACCGCGGCGACTTCTGCTGCGAAGTCAGCAGCGCCATCTGGCGGGGCGAGCCGAATTACGACGCCGAAGCGGCGACAAAACTCTGCTACGAGAACCTGACCGCCGCCTTCGAAAAGGCCGGAGTGCCTCGCGGGTAACTTCGAACGAACAGGGTTGATTCGGCGAATAGACCCTGTTCATTCGTTTCTACCCAAAATGCGCGAAGAAGCGACAGAGATCGTCCGGAACATTCGGGCTGCCGGTCACGAAGCCCTGTTTAACGGAGGCTGCGTACGCGATTTACTGCTTGGGAAAGAGCCGAAAGATATCGATATCGCGACGAGCGCGACGCCGGACGAAATTCTCGAGCTGTATCCGAAAGCGAACACAATTGGCGCCCATTTCGGTGTGGTCCTCGTAAAATCCGGCGATCACTATTTTGAAATCGCAACTTTCCGGGAGGACGGCGACTACCGGGACGGCCGACGACCCAATTCGGTCCGGTTTTCGACTGCCGAAAGAGATGCGCAACGACGCGATTTCACCGTGAATGGGATGTTTCTCGACCCGGAAACGGAGGAGGTGATCGATTACGTGGGTGGAAAAGCCGATTTGGAGACGCGGACTCTTCGGGCAATCGGCGATCCGGTGGCGCGATTCGAGGAAGACTATCTTCGCATGTTGCGGGCGGTTCGATTCGCCACGGTCCTGGAGGGATTCGAGATTGAATCTGAAACCCGGGACGCGCTTTGCCGGCTTTCAGCCAAAATCACGGAGATTTCCGCGGAGCGGATCCGGGAAGAGCTCGATAAAATCTGGCTTTCACCCAACCGTGTCAGCGGATTCGATCTGCTGGCGGATTCGGGACTGATGAAAGCGATTCTGCCGGAGATCCTTGAACTCCGGGGCTGCGAGCAGCCGCCGCAATGGCACCCGGAAGGTGATGTTTACGTGCACACCCGGATCATGCTGGATTTGCTGGAGCCGGACGCAAGCCTTCCTTTGGTCTTGTCGGTGCTGTTCCACGACATCGCCAAGCCGGCCACCTTTTCCTACGATCCGGACGAGGACCGGATCCGATTCAACGGCCACGACAAGCTGGGCGCGGAGATGACACGCGGGATTTTGCGTCGACTCCGGTATTCAAATGAGATCGTCGATGCCGTCTGCGGCGGGGTCGAGCGACATATGCAGTTCAAGGACGTGCAGAAAATGCGAACCTCGAAATTAAAGCGGTTCATGGCGCGGGAGACTTTCCCGGACGAGCTGGAATTGCACCGGGTCGACTGTGAAAGCAGCAACGGATTCACCGACAACTACGATTTTTTGAAAGAAAAAGAGGAGGAATTCGCGAATGAACCCCTCATCCCCAAACCATTCCTGACCGGTCGGGATTTGGTGAAGCGAGGCTGGAAGCCCGGCCCGAAATTCGGAAAGGTGCTGCGGGAAGCGCAGGATTTGCAGCTCGAGGGTCGGCTGGAAACTCGCGATCAGGCCCTCGATTGGCTGGATGACCGAATTTAGGCGAGGGCCGGTTCCGGCTCGCGGGATTTCGCCCGGAATCCGTAATCCAACTCTTCCGGTAGATTGCAGATCTCGCCGATCGCTGCGAAAAGCTCTTCGAAATCGACGCCGTCGAGGTTTCCAATCAGCAAATCCGTCAGTCGGCCGCGGAGATCGGGATTTTTCTTGATGAGCTTCCCGAAGCTGAAGTCCTCGTCATAGAAAGCGTAGACGATTTTCCGCATGTGCTCAATGTGATTGCAAAGCTTTTTGCCAAAGGGCTCAAAGGCTTTCGCGGAAAAATCACCGTCGGAAAGGGCTTCGTCAATCGCATCCGCAGCCATTTCGCCGGACTTCAGCGCGAGGAAAACTCCCGAAGAGAAAACCGGATCGAGAAACGCGAAGGCATCGCCGACAAGGATGAGGCCGTCGTCGGCGCAAAATTCGGACCGGTAACTGTATTCGCCGGTCACCCAGTATTCCCCGACCTGTTTCCCCGGAGCAATGTGATCGGCCAGCCACTTGTTTTCCTGTATTTCGCGGTCAACGATTTCCGCCGGATCACGAGTTTCGCCCTCGCGGTAAAGATAATCCCGTTCGGCGACGACACCGACGCTGACGCGGTTGTCACGCATCGGAATATACCAAAACCAGCCTTTCTCAGGCAGGTAAGCGACTGTCGTCGCACCCGCATCCAGTCCCGGATCCCGCTTGGCGTCTTCAAAATAGGTCCAAATCGAAATCTTGTTCAGTTTCGGATCGCGCGTCCGCCACTTGCTCTTACTGGCCACAAGGGCATCGCGGCCGGTGGCATCAACGACGACCGGTGCAAAATAGGTTTCTTCCCGGTCGTCCGGTCCGGTGGCATTCACGCCAATCACTTTTCCGGAATCATCGCGGATCACGTCGGCTACTTTTCGCTCTTCCAGGATGGTGGCACCATTCTCCCGGGCTTTGTCAGCGATCATCTGATCGAATACTTTGCGCTCCACCTGCCAGGTGGTGGAGGAAGGATGATCGTGGTGCTGGAAAAAATAAAACGGCTTGGAAATTTTCCCGTCAGTCGTGACGAACTGCACACTGTGTTTTTGCTGGAATCCGATTTCGTCCATCTTTTCGGCCAGTCCGAGTCGCTCCAGCGTGTACCAGCAAAACGGCATCATCGATTCGCCGACGTGATACCTCGGGAATTTTTCCTTTTCCAAAACCACGACGTTTCGTCCTTTCTCGGCCAGGAGAGCAGCCGTGGTTGAACCGGCAGGGCCGGCTCCGATCACAATGACATCGATGGGATGATCGTGTTCAGTTGGGTCGACAGTTTTCATTGCGTAGAAATCACTTTTTGAATGAACAGGGTTGGTTCGTCGAACAGACCCTGTTGGTTCGTTCGGGCCCGCCGAAACGTTGGTCCTCAATCTAAATGAGCAATGTCTCCGATTTCATTGATTTTGCCCGCCTCTGACATAATCTCACTT
>JABDJT010000109.1 GCA_013003335.1 Verrucomicrobiales bacterium
CCTCAACCGCGGCCAGATGACGCTCTACGATTCGATCGATCTGCCGGGGGATGGCTTTTACAAATTCAAAGTACGCGCCCGCTCGACCACCCACGGTCCGACCGGTGGCGCGTTGCGGATCAATGACGAATTGGCCGGCGAAGTGGAAATCCCGGGTCGCGCACCGGAGATCAGGGAAATCGTCGCCTTTCTGCCGAAAGGCAGCCACCAGATGGCCTGGAACATCAATCTGCCTCCGCAGGCGCAGCGAAAACCCGGGGGGAAAGGCAAAACCGAGCGGAAGAAATACACGGAGCTCCCGAAAAATGCGAACGACATCGTCAGCGAGGAATCGGCAAAGAACGCGCCGAAAATTCCGCGGACAAATCAGGAAAATTCTGCGCTGAAAAAGCTGATGGACAGCTGGGATCGAACCCAGATCGGCGTGCAGCGGCCCTTCGAATGGCTACGTCTCCACGGCAAAAACGGCAACCCGTCCGAGCTGCAGCGGTTTCACGGATATGTCACCGAGCGAAGCAAACCCCTGGCGAAAATCGAACGCGAAATTGCCGTGCAGATCGGCATCGAACCGGGCGATTTGCGCCGGAAAATCAACGACGCGAATCGCGCAACCGAAGCTGATCGCGCCCGGCTTTTGAACCTCGCCGATTTCCAAATTATCCGTGAAGCCAAGCCCGGCCAGTTCGCCGTCGATTGGATCGAAATTGTGGGGCCGCTCGCGGTCGGTGATGAAAAATTGGCGGTGCAGTCTGCGAAGCTCTTTGCGAATCCCCAGGGTCAGAAGCGGGCTCGCCCGCGGTCTGAGGACAGCCGGGAACCGGCTCCGCAAGACGACCCTATAATGATGAAACAGGGTTGGATTCGCGAACTGAGCCTGTTGATTCGTCGCGCCTTCCGTCGGCCTGTCGAAGACGCAGATCTCAAAAAATTCCGGTCGATTTACGACGCCTCCAAATCGGCCGGGCATTCCCACGCCGAAGCGGCCCGCCAGACCGTGGTCGCCGTTCTCGTTTCACCCCATTTTCTCTACCGGATCGAGCAGGGGGACGGCGAAGAATTTGAGCTGAACGACTGGCAGCTCGCCAGCCGGCTTTCTTATTTTCTCTGGCAAACCATGCCGGACGAACGACTCTTCGACCTCGCAGAAGAAGGCAAACTTCGCGTGAATCTCGGAGTGGAGGTCGACCGAATGCTGCGGCACCACAGGGCTGAAATTTTCTTCGAATCTTTCGGGGGACAATGGCTCGGCTACTCCGGTCTCGGCCGGACGATTCAGCCGGACACGAAAAAATTCCCCGAGTTCACTCCCCAACTCGCCGTGGCGATGAAACGGGAAACGAATTGGCTCTTCGAATCCGTCTTTCGCGAAAACCGGCCGGTGACGGATTTGCTGACCGCCCGCGAAACGCTCGTGAATCTCACGCTCGCCCGCCACTACGGAATCGAATCGGTGAAAACGCCCGGTTTTCAGATCGTCCGCCACGAATCTCCCGAGCGCGGCGGCATTCTCGGGATGGGTTCGGTTTTAACCGCGACCTCCACGCCCGTTCGCACCAGCCCAGTGATTCGCGGCGTCTGGGTAATGGAACGCCTGCTCGGCGAGGACCCCGGCGAACCGCTCGCCGACGCCGGTGAACTGCCCGGCAATGCCGGCGAAGCCCGAGGAAAAACGCTGCGCGAGGAACTGGAAATTCACCGCGACCGGGCCGAATGCGCCAGCTGCCACGACAAGATCGACCCACTCGGCTTCGGCCTCGAGCAGTTCGACGCGATCGGTCGCTTCCGGACCCGCGAAGGCCGGAAACCGATCGACGCCAGCGGCGAATTACCCGACGGCACGAAGTTCAGGGGCGCCGCCGAGCTGCGCGAATACCTCGTCGAAAATCGCCGCGACGAATTTCACCGGGTCGTGACCGAGCGCCTGCTGAGCTACGCCCTCGGACGGGAACTGCGGACCGCGGACGAAGCGGCGATTCGGGAGATTTTGAACAAAGGACAGGCGACGAATTTTCGCGCTGCTGATTTGGTGAAAGCGGTGGTGGAAAGCTATCCGTTCACCCACCAGGCAGCGGAGCATTCGGAGTTTTGACTCGCCCGATCCAGCCGTTGCAACCACCCCGATTTTCCCGTTATTTCCCCATGCCCAAATCCATTTCACGCCGAACTCTCCTCCGCGGAATTGGTGCCACGCTGGCGCTTCCGTCGCTGGAGATTATGGGCGCGAACAGCCCGGCAGCGGGCGCGAAAGCTCCGCAGCGCTTGATCTGCATGTTCCAGCCGAACGGAGTCTTTCCGAAGGCGTGGGATGTCAGTTCGCTCGGAGCAGGCGCGGAACTTTCGCCGATTCTGTCCCCGCTGAAGTCGTTACTGGGCGATTTTTCGGTGATCCAGGGCCTCGACAACAAGGGCCGCGGGCACGTGCAGTTGACCGGCTCGTTCTTGACCGGCTGCTCGATCACGAACAAGCGAAACGGCATCTCACTCGACCAGCAGGTTGCCAAGCTGGTCGGCGGAAAAACGCCCCTTCCGTCCATCATTCTCGGAACGGAACCTCCTCGCCAGGGCAACGCCAGCGGCGAACCAATCGCCTACGCGAACACTGTTTCGTGGAGCAGCGAAACCACCCGCGTGTCGCCCGAAATTAATCCGCAGGTCGCTTTTGATCGCCTCTTCCGCAGCCACTCCGGCCCTGAAGCCAAACGCGCTGCGCTGAATCGGAAGAGCGTGATCGACCTCGTCTTGGACGATGCAAAATCGCTCCGTAACCAGGTCGGCAAACCGGATCAGGAAAAGCTGGATGAATACCTCGAAGCCGTTCGCGCCGTCGAGGTTCGGGTCGAGAAAACGCTGAACCCACCCGAGCGCGACTGGGTCCCGCCGACCAAGCCGGAAAAATTGCAACGTCCCGGACCGGGCATCCCGAAAGACCGCGACGCGCATTTGAAATTGATGATCGACCTGATGGTGTTGGCGATGTGGACTGACACCACCCGCGTCGGCACGCTGATGACCGCGCACGGTTTTTCCCGCCAGAATTTCAGCTTTCTCGACGGCGTTTCCAGCGATCACCACGGCATGTCTCACCACAAGAACAAGCCGGACGCAGTCGCGGAATACACCACGGTGAGCCGTTGGTATGTCAGTCAGCTGGCCTATTTGCTGGAAAAAATGAAATCGATCGACGAGGGCGAAAATTCGCTGCTCGGCAATTCGGTCGTGATGTATGGCTCCGGCATGAAAGACGGCAACGGCCACGTCAAAGACGACCTCCCTTTGATCGTTGCCGGCCAAGGTGGCGGCGTTTTCCAACAGGGCCAGCTTTTGCAAAACCCGAAAGGCACGCCGCACGCGAATCTGCTGCTGACGCTCGGCCAGGGCCTCGGCCTGGAAACGGACAGGTTCAATGGCGCCAGCACCGGGGTGATTGACGGGCTGCTCGCCTGAACTCGAAAAAGCCTGCCAATCCAGTCGCTGACAGTTTAGGATTTTTGAATGAAAATTCTGCCAGCCTGTTTTCTTTTCTCCGTCTGTTGTTCACTGATCGCATTCGCAGCGCCGCCCGAGTTCCAGTGGGACGAAGTCGAGATCGACACGATTGAAATCGGATACGGCCTTCAGCTATCCGATGTGAATGGGGACGGAAAGACCGATATCGTCCTGGCCGACAAATCGACGGTTCAGTGGTACGAAAATCCCGGTTGGAAAAAGCACATCATCGCACGCGACCTGACGAAACGGGACAATGTTTGCGTGACGGCACGCGATATCGACGGCGACGGGAAATGTGAAATCGCAGTCGGCGGGCAATGGAATTTTCTCGAAACGATCAAGGACGGCGCGGTTCATTACCTGGTCCCGCCCGCGGACCGCACGCAGCCGTGGACTCCGGTGAAATTGCATCACGAACCCAGCGTTCACCGGATGCACTGGATTCGCGGTGCGGGCGAAAACGAGTTTACCCTAGTCGTGAAACCTCTCCGTGGCCGGGGCACGGTCGATGGCGAAGGACCGGGAATTCGCATCCTTGAATACTTCCCGCCAGCTGATCCAAAAGCCGAGTGGAAAACCCGGGTGGTTGGCGACTTCCTTCATCTCTCACACAATTTCCATCCCGTGAACTGGGACGACGATCCGGAAGAGGAAC
Organism: Verrucomicrobiales bacterium; assembly: GCA_013003335.1. Taxonomy (GTDB): domain Bacteria; phylum Verrucomicrobiota; class Verrucomicrobiia; order Verrucomicrobiales; family DEV007; genus JABDJT01. The sequence continues at coordinate 4,145 of JABDJT010000109.1, forward strand.
TGATCGTGGCCGCCAAAGAAGGAGTCTGGCATTTTGACCGCGTCGAGGACGAGTGGAAGTCGCGGCAACTGACGAAGGATTTTGCGGGGGAAATTCGGGACGGCCAGCTTCCCGGCGGGAAACGGTTTATCGTCACGATCGAGCCGATGCATGGCACAAAATCCGCCGTCTACATCGAGCCCGACAAGGAAGGCGACTTGTGGAAGCAAATCGCGGTACTTGATGACGCGCTCAAGGACGGCCACGCCCTCGCTTGTGGTGATTTCCTCGGCGTAGGATCGGATCAAATCGTCATCGGCTGGCGTGCCATGCATCCAAAAGACACACCGGGCGGACCGGGGATCAAGGTCGCCATTCCCCCGCTCGCACCGGGCGAGCCGTGGCACGTTGTTCAAATTTCAGGCGATGAAGTCGCGGTCGAAGACATAAAGGCAGCCGACCTGAACGGAGACGGACACCCCGATATCGTCGCAGCCGCGCGCCAGACGAAGAACCTGAAAATCTTTTTCGCGAAGCCCTAGCGTCCGGATTTCCCCTTCAGGTGCTTGTCGAAAAATTTGACTACCAACGGCTTCAGATCCTTCTGGGGTGGTTCGAAGTGGAAACTGTGCTTTGCCCCCTTGATGATATGCAGTTCGCTCTCGATCCCTGCTTTTTCGGCTGCCTCGTGAAGAGCCTTTGACTGGGCCCGCGGGACAAGCGTATCCCGCGTGCCATGCAAAATCAGGAGTGGCGGATCGTCTTTCGACAAATGCGTGACCGGCGAAGCCTGCTTCAAAAGCGCGACCGTTTCCGCATCCGTTTCAATTTTCCGGTGCTCTGCCATGCTGATCAGATCATGCACCCCATACATCGGGACAACTGCCTGCACGCGAGCCGAAAACTTTTCGCCCTCCAAATCAAGCGCGTCACCGTCGCTCACTGCCCCTAACATCGCCACCAAATGACCGCCGGCGGATCCGCCAATCGCTCCGATTCTTTCCGGATCAATCCGGTATTCCCGCGCATTTTTTCGCAGGAAAATCACCCCCTGCATGCAGTCGTTCAGGTTCCGGGGCCAGACCTGCTTCAGGTTCTCGGTCAAAAGATCCGTCTTTTTTGCCAGCACGTAATTGATACTGGCGCAGACGTAACCGGCCTTCGCCAGGTTTGTTCCGATATTTTTTTCACGTGCTGCAGCCTTGTCGCCGCCATGCCAACCGCCCCCGTGGACAATCAGGACAGCAGGCCGCAAACCGATCGACCCGTCTTCCGGCGGCAAATACAAATCCAGTTTCGGACCGTGATCCGTGAAAGGAATATTTTTCAAAACCTCCACTTCCTGCCCGGACAACGAATTTGAAATCAGCACGCAGAGTAGCGGGAAACCAAATTTCATGCCGCAACCTAACCGCATTCGAACTCGAAAAGCAATCGTCGCCACGATCCAACAGGGTACGTTCGTCAAACCAACCCTGTTGGTTCGTTTCACGGCCTTTGACCTCGCTGAAAATTCCGCCTACGATTTCGGCATGATGAAACGCTAGCTCGCGATCTCTCTGGTTGTGCCGCTTCTCGCCTTTTCTGCCGAAAAAGTGAAAACGCTCGAACCGGGGGCGGCGGCTCCGGATTTCGATTTGCCGGGCGTAGACGGAAAAAATCACAAGCTGGCCGACTACGCGGAGGCTGACATTCTCGCCGTCCTCTTCACCTGCAACCACTGCCCGAGTGCCCAGGGAGCCGAGTCACGGGTGAAGAAACTGGTCGAAGAATTCAAAAACGAATCATTTCAACTCGTCGCCATTTCCCCGAATTCCCCGGGTGCCGTTCGTCTCAACGAACTGGGATACTCCGTGTACGGCGACTCGCTGGAAGATATGAAAAAGCACGCGAAAGACCGGGGCTTCACGTTTCCCTACTTGTACGACGGCGAAACCCAGGCTGTTTCGAAGGCCTTCGGCGTGACCGCCACCCCTCAGCTGTTCCTTTTCGACAAGGACCGGATCCTTCGCTACGTCGGCCGGATCGACGATTCAAAATTCGGCGATCCTGCAACCGTTCAATCTCACGATGCGCGGGATGCGCTCAAAGCCATGCTGGCCGGGAACCCGGTGCCGAATCCGAAAACGCGGGCGCACGGCTGCTCGACAAAATGGGCCGACAAAATCGAGGCGGTGAAGAAGTTCAACGCCGATTTTGAAGCGAAGAAAGTCTCGATTGAAAAGATCGATGCAGCCAGGGTGAAAAGACTGGCCGCAAACGACACCGACAAGCTTCGCCTGGTAAATCTCTGGGCGACCTGGTGCGGGCCCTGTGTTTCTGAAATGCCCGATCTCGTCGCGATCGGGCGCCAGTTTGAGACGCGCGGGTTCGACATGATCACGATCAGCACGGATGACCCCGGCCAAATCGACGCTGCCGGAAAATTGCTCAAGCGCGTTCATGCCGCGATGCCGAAAATGACCGAGGCATCGGTGAAAGAAGAAGGACGCAAAACGAATAATTACCTGTTTGATGGCAGCACCGATGCCCTGGCGGAAGCTCTCGATTCTGAATGGCAGGGGCCCATACCGCACACCGTTTTGATCGCGCCGGGAGGTGAGATCATTTTTCGTCAATCCGGGGAAATTGACGCGGATGAACTGCGTCGGAAAATCGTGAAACAACTCGGGCGTTGGTATTCGCCGAAGCAGTAAAATGCCGGATTTTTCCCACGAAAATCAATTCCGTAACGAGGAAGGATACGCCGTCATCGCTGGCATTGATGAAGCCGGGCGCGGCCCACTCGCAGGTCCGGTCGTGGCAGGCGCGGTCGTTTTGCCGGATGGATTCGAGCATCCGGTCCTGAACGATTCCAAGCAGCTGTCCGGAAAAAAACGGGAAGAGATATTCCAGGAACTCACCGCGAAAAGTTCGGGCGTTTTCTGGGCGGCAGGCATCATCGATGCGCCGGAAATCGATCGGATCAACATCCTGCGCGCGACCTGGAAAGCGATGCGGGTCGCGTTTGAATCACTACCCCGAAAAGCAAAGCCGGAAGCAGCGCTAATCGATGGAAAGCCGATTCGCGATTTCCCCAAAACCCATCGGGCGATCGTCAAAGGCGATTCGAAAAGCCTGTCGATCGCCGCTGCCAGTATCATCGCGAAGGTCACGCGGGACCGCTTGATGATCGATTACGCGGAAAAGTATCCCATCTACGGTTTCGAGCGTCACAAGGGTTACGGAACCGCAGCGCATCTTGAAGCGCTCGCCGAACACGGACCGTGCAGAATTCACCGCTTTTCCTTCGCGCCGGTCGCGCAGTTGCAATTAAAGCTCTAGTATTCTTACAGAAAATGCCCGGCCTGGCCCAGATCCTGTTTCAAAAATTTGACCGGACATTGACCCGCGCGGTTTCGTTTCCGGCGAATTTTGACGAATTGGAACGCGGTGACCGGAACCGCTACATCGGAGATCTCGGCGAACAGCTGGCGGCGAAATTTTTACGCCACGAAGGCCTCGCCGTTTTGTATCGCAACTACACCGCCCCACGCGGCGGAGAGGTGGATATTGTTTGCAAAGACGAAGCCGGAACCGGACTGGTGTTCGTCGAGGTCAAAACGCGGACGTCATCCGATTTCAATCGGCCGGCCAGCGCGGTCGACAAGGAAAAACGGAAGCTGATCACAAAAGGAGGCCTGTCGTGGCTGCGGGAACTGGATCACCCCGATGTTATTTTCCGGTTCGATATCGTGGAGGTCATCCTGACAGACGGCGAACCACCGAAGTTCACGCGGATCGACAACGCTTTTCAGCTCGAAGGTGCTTACCGCTACTGACTCAACCGGGGCTTCAGCCCGCTCCAGCGTGCACTGCTCTCCACGTTCCGAACCGCCATTGCGAGCGCTTTTTTCTCCCCGACCAACACGACAAGGCGCTTGCCGCGCGTGATGCCGGTATAGATCAGATTGCGCTGCAGCAGCACGAATTGCTGGGTCGAAATCGGAATGACCACGGCGGGAAATTCGCTACCCTGGCTCTTGTGGATCGTGATGGCGTATGCCAGCAGCAATTCGTCGAGCTCGCCCGGCTCGTATTCGACTTCGCGGTTCGCGTCGTATCGGACGTGAATTTTCACCGGCTCAGTCGTGATTTCGCGGATCACGCCGATGTCGCCGTTGAACACCTCGTGCTCATAGTTGTTTCGCGTCTGGATGACCTTGTCGCCGGTGCGAAACGTATTGCCGAACCGCTCGATCTCGAACTTCAACTCCTGCGCCGGATTCAACTCTGCCTGCAATTCGGCATTCAGATTTCTTGTGCCCAGCATATTCACATTCATCGGCGCGAGGACCTGGATTTCTTCCACCGGATCGAAGCCGAATTTCTTCGGCATCCGCTCCGTGATGAGCTGCTTGATCGTCGATAGCGTGGCTTCGGGATCGCTCCGTTCGATGAAAAAGAAATCGCTGTCCGGATTGGGGGATTCGATTTTCGGGAGGTTCCCCTGGTTGATTTCGTGGGCGGCCTTCACGATTTCGCTGGCTTCAGCCTGGCGGAAAATTTCGGTCAACCGGGCGACCGGAACCGATTCGCTGTCGATAATATCACGCAGCACACAGCCCGGACCGACAGACGGCAGCTGATCGACGTCGCCGACCAGAATCACATGACCCTCCGGCGGAATAGCCCGAAGGAGCGCGGCCATGAGTCGAATGTCGATCATCGAGGCTTCGTCGATCACAAAAACGTCGCCTTCGAGCGGGTCTTCTTCATTTTTCGTAAACCCGGCCTCGGGCTGGTATTCCAGCAATCGGTGAATTGTCGAAGCATCCCGTCCCGTGCTTTCGCTGAGGCGCTTGGCTGCACGCCCGGTCGGGGCGCACAAAACCGGCTTCACTTTTTTCGTTGTGAGGATTTTCAGGACCGCATTCAGGATTGTTGTTTTCCCAACGCCCGGCCCGCCGGTGATGACAAAAAATCGCTCACTCACCGCACCGGCCACCGCAGATTTTTGTTCGGAGCCCAACTGAAACCCCGCCTTCGATTCAAACCAGGCGATGGCCTTTTCAATCTCGATTTCCGGGTATTCGACCGGCTGAGAGTAAATTTCCCGGACCCGCTGTGCAACCGTGACTTCTGCTTTGTGAAGATCCGGCAGGAAAATCAAATCCGGTTCTTCGACCAGCTTTTCACGGGAAACCAGGTCGGCCAGAACCGGCTCGATCAACTCCGTGTCGACGCCGAGAACTTCCGCCGATTTTTCGATCAAATCGGGACGGGGCACGCCGCAATGCCCCTTGTCCGCCGCCGCCTGCAAGACGTAGTCGATCCCGGCGGCGAGGCGTTCCGGCGAATCGATGGCGCGACCCATTTTCTGCGCGATTTCGTCGGCCGTTTTGAATCCCACGCCCCGCAAATCCCGGGCGAGCCGGTACGGATTTTCGCGAAGGACATTGACGGCAGCTTCACCGTAATTTTTGAAAATCCGCAACGCCCGCGCTGTGCTGATTCCGTTCTCGTGCAGGAAAATCATGATGTCCCGGACCGACTTTTGCTGCTTCCAGGATTCCTTGATTTTCTGCCGGCGGGCTTTCCCGATTCCTTCGACCTTTTCCAGCTTTTGGGAAGCGTGCTCAATCACATCGAACGTGTCTTTCCCGAATTTTTTCACGATCCGCTTCGCGTATACTTTACCGATGCCATCGACCAAACCGCTGGCGAGAAACCGTTCGATGCCGTCCTTCGTTTCCGGAGCGACGGCGTTGATCCGGTCCGCGCGAAACTGCCTGCCGAATTTCCGGTCGTCCACCCACTCGCCGCTGGCGCGGAAAATTTCGCCCTGCACCACTGCCGGCAGCGTTCCCAGGATCGTGACCGGATCGCGCTGACCCTCCACTTTTGCGGACATGATGGTGTAGCCGTTTTCCTCGTTGTGAAAAACGACCGACTGCACCGTGCCGGTCAATTCCTGTTCGTCCCCGGGCATGTTTCAAAATCAGGATAGGACGCGATTTTGAAACCGGCGACTGGAAAACCGAAGCCCGCAACCGAAACGACCCAGCAGGGTTGGTTCAACGAACAGACCCTGTTGGTTCGATTTCAGTCGGAACAGAACGTTCCGCAGATGAAATTGCGCGCTTACTTCTCTTTGAGAAGGTCGCGAATTTCTGTCAGCAGGACAACATCCTCGGACAATTTTGGTTCTTCCTTCGGCTTTTCCTCTTCGGTTTTGAGGGCTGCGATGAATTTCTTGATCACGAGGAACAGGACGAACGCCATGATCAGGAAACTGAGCAGGGATGTCAGGAAATTTCCCCAGGAAAGCACAGTAGCGCCGGCTTCGCGCGCAGCGTCGGCCGTCTGGAAAGTTTTGTCGTCCGGGACATCCTCCGGCTTGCGAAGAACCGCAAAGCGATCGCTAAAGTCGATGCCCCCGGTTATCAGGCCGACAACCGGCATCATCAAATCATCGACGAGGCTTTTGACGACGGTTCCAAATGCACCGCCGATGATGATTCCGACAGCCATATCTACGAGGTTTCCTTTGAAGGCAAACTGTTTAAACTCTTTGATCATTTTTCTTTGATAGTTGGGGATTTACTCACGTTATAGACCCTCAAACCGGGAGATTCGTCACCTGAAAATTGAACAAAATCGACTTTCTGCTACTCCAACCTTCCGATTGTTTCCCGACTTGAAAGTCTGCTCACTTGCTCCATATTTCGCGCCCCATGGAAATTTTATCCATTCTTCTCACGGTCGTTCTCGTAACGATCAGCATCCTGATCGTCCTGATCGTATTGCTGCAGCGTCCCAAGCAGGAAGGGCTCGGAGCCGCTTTCGGCGGATCGACGCTGGACGGTGCGCTCGGCGCACAGACAACGGATGTGCTTCAAAAGGGTACCACACTTTTTGCGATCATCTTTTTCATCTGTTCGATCGGCCTGGCCATGGTGAAAAGCCGGGAATTCGAAGACTCCGGCGCGAAAAACGTGCTCGAGGAGCTCGATAAAAAAGACAACGCGCTTCCCAATCTCCCGCCCGTAACTCCGGGCATCAGCCCGAATCCGGGTTCGCTCCTGCCGGATGACGCCGGCAAAGCACCTGTCATTCCTTCCGACGGCAAAGGGGACAAAAAAGGCGATGCGAAGGCGGACAAGGGGAACGGGAAGGCAACGGAAGCTCCGAAATCAGCCGAAGACGCAAAAGCCTCCGATCAACCTGATCCTGCACCGAAGGCTGACGAAAAAGGAAAAGCCAAGGCTCCGGAAAAGGGCAAGGGTGAAGGAAAAGGCGAATAACGCCGGGAATCCTCACAGATTCCGCATCACCCCGAGCATTTCGACGGCTGCTTCGGCCGCTTCCCGTCCGCGGTTCAATTCGTCGCCCAGCGATCGCGCTTCCGCCTGTTCGGCGTTTGCCACGAGCAGCACTTCGTGAATCACGGGGATCAGATGCGCTCGGCTGCTGGCGTGCAGGCTGTGGGTGATCGATTCGGCGATCAGGTCCGCGTGAGCGGTTGATCCGCGAATAATCACACCCAGGGCAATTACCGCGTCAGCCACCTTTTTTTGGCAAAGCGCCTCGACCACGACCGGGATTTCAAACGCACCCGGTACGCGATGCGTTTCGATGACTGCACTCGGCAGCAGTTTCGAGAGCGTTTCGTTGGCAGACTCGACCAGCGCGTCGGTGAACTTAGCGTTGTAGCGGCTGGCCACGATCGCAATGCGCGAGGTGTCAGCCTGGTTTTCGGAAGGCGTGGATGGCGCGGATTTTTCGGCGGACATGGCAGAAATCGCTTTTACAGGAAATGGCCGAGTTTTTCCCGCTTGGTCGCGAGATACTTTTCGTTGTGCTCGTTCGGCTCGGATCGAATCGGAACCTGCTCGACAATTTCAAGCTGGAAGGCGTCGAGACCGACGACTTTGCGCGGGTTGTTGGTCATCAGCCGGATTTTCCGGACCCCGAGATCACTCAAAATCTGCGCACCCATTCCGTAATCGCGAAGATCGGAGGCGAAACCCAGTTTCTCGTTCGCCTCGACCGTGTCGAGCCCTTCTTCCTGCAACTTGTAGGCCCGAATCTTATTGGCGAGGCCGATTCCCCTGCCCTCCTGTCGCATGTAAACAAGGACTCCGCTCCCTTCGTCATCGATCTTTTGCATCGCGGCATGCAACTGGCTGCCGCAATCGCAGCGCCGGGAGGCAAACACGTCTCCGGTCAGGCATTCACTGTGAACGCGAACCAGAACCGGCTCTTCGGGGTCGATTTCACCTTTCACCAGGGCGATGTGATGCTCGGTCGGGTCCAACTTCGATTCGAAAAGGCTGAGGGCAAATGTGCCGAAATCAGTTGGCATCTCGATTTCCTCGACCCGCTGAATCAGTCGCTCCCGGGTGTTCCGGTACTTGATGAGCGATTCGATTGTCCCCATTTTCAGCCCGTGCGTTGCCGCAAATTCCGTCAGGGTCGGCACGCGGGCGGATTCCCCGTCCTCATCCAGGATTTCGCAAATTACTCCCGCCGGTTCGAGACCGGCCATTTTCGCCAGGTCAACAGCCGCTTCGGTGTGGCCAGCGCGTCGCAGCACGCCGCCGGGTTTGGAAATCAGCGGAAAAATATGACCTGGCCTTACGAGATCGCCGGGACCGGAATGCGGATTCGCCAGGATCTGCGCCGTGCGGGAGCGATCTTTCGCGCTGATGCCGGTGGTGACACCATGCGCTGCATCGACGGCGACCGTGTAATTCGTGCCGTATGCGTCGGCGTTGCGGCTCACCATCGGAGGCAAATTCAGACGGGATGCGGATTCGGGCGTAATTGGCGCGCAGATCAGTCCGCGGCCGTGTGTAATCATGAAATTGATGATCTCCGGCGAAGCCTTTTCAGCCGCACAGATCAAGTCGCCCTCGTTTTCGCGGTCTGCGTCATCGACAATGATGACGAGCTTTCCGGCTCGAATGTCGGCGACGAGTTCCTCGACGGGACTGAAGGGGGACGGCTGTTTGTCGTTTTCGTCCATAATTTCTGTAAACCTAACACTGATCTCCCAAGTCACCAACTGGCACCTTGGGCTTACAAACCCCCTTCTGGATTGTAATGTTCACGTCGGCCCGACCGCTTACTGTAGGAACCATGAACCTGGAAAACGATACGAATGCAACTCCCTCTCCCGATGCAACATCGCCCGGGAAAAAATCGGAAAATGACTGGGCCATGCTGACCCATTTGTCCGGCCTCGTTGCCCTGCTCGGCATTCCCGGCGTGGTCGGACCGCTGATCGCGTGGATCATCAAAAAGGACGAAATGCCGCGGGTCGATTTTGCCGGCAAAGAGGCGATCAACTTCCATATCACGATGTTGATCATCGCCGTGATCTCCGTGCCGCTGTGCCTTGTCCTGATTGGTTTCGTCACGTTGCTCCTGGCCTACGTTATGT
>JABDJT010000115.1 GCA_013003335.1 Verrucomicrobiales bacterium
ATCAGCAAGAATTTCACACCCTTTCCGGCAACCCATTCCCCGGAAAGAGGAAGCGGAGCTCCGGTTGGCCTTGTCGTAACTGGCCTTGAACACAAAATTCTTCACCCCTGCTTCCCGCACGATTTCCGCGATTTTTTCCGCCGTATCCCGGACAAATTCCTCCGACTCAATCACGCAGGGACCGAGCAGGAACATCGGCTGCTCGCCGTCTCCCAGCGTCACGGAATCGGTAATCTCGAGCGGTTCAACAATCGGATCTGACATGCCGCCATGGTAACCTTCGGCCGAAACGAATCAACAGGGTTGGTTCGGCAAACGAACCCTGTTGGTTGGTGAATCTGAATTGACTCCCGCCAGTCCATCAGGGAATATTCTTACGTGTCCCTTTTACTCGGAGCCCGCGCAAAAAATCACGTCGTTCTTCTGACCGATGGAATCTCCATTACTCAGAATCCGGGCAAAAAGCCGCAGGTTGCAGAAACCGGTCTCGTCAAAATTTTTCCATCCAAAACGCGGCCCTTTGCGCTGGCTCATCATGGGGAAAACCGGCTCGGAACACTGCCGGTGGAAAAAGTGCTCGAAAATTTGATCCCGCAACATCTCGACCCTGCCTGGCGCACCGGTTTGAATCGCACCATCGCCCGAACCATCGACGGGCTTGATTCCTCCGTTTCCCAGCGATTGAAGGCGGGAGATCAACGCAAGGTATCCGGTTTTTGGGTGGCAGGATTGTTTCCCTGCACAGAGATTGCCGAAATCGCCGAGGTCATCTGGATCAAATCCAGCGCTGCCCGGGTCCGTGTCACCGCAAAACCGCTCGGCGATTTGTCCGCCGGGGGATCCGGCGCGAAATACGTGACGGAGTTTTTCGGGAAGCCCTTCGATGAGAAATTCAGCTACAAGAAAATCATGAACGAACCGGCCGAATACTCGATCGATTTCCTGAAAAAGCTGTACGCCCACGCCTTAAAAGCCCAGAAAGACGCCGGGGAAACCCTGTTTGGCGGCACAGCCCGGATGGCCCTGATCACGGAGGATGGGATTGATTTGGACGCGGTGGAGATTGAACCCGCGCCCTAAACAAACAGCTCTTTGATCAGCCGCCCGTTATTGATCAACTGCACCGGACGACCGGCGGTGTCCCGCAAAACGGTCTCCGGATTGATGCCCATTTTCGTGTAAATACTGGAAGCAAAATCCTCGGGAGCATACACGTTTTCGTTGGCGTAGTAGCCTTTCACATCGGTCGCCCCGACGATCTGTCCGCCCGGAATTCCTCCGCCCGCCATCAGCACGCTCATCGCGAATGACCAGTGATCCCGGCCCGCGTCCTTGTTGATCTTCGGCGTCCGGCCAAATTCACCGAGCAGCAAAACCATCGTGTTGTCGAGCGATCCACGCTCTGCCAGATCAGAAATCAGCGCCGAAACACCGGTATCGATTTTTTCGGCCTTGCCCTCCTTGTAGCTCTTGAAAAGCCCACGGTGATCATCCCAGCCGCCGTAATACACGGTCACCCATGGCACACCGACTTCCGTCAAACGACGGGCCATCAGGCAGCGCTGTCCAAAATCGTTCCGACCGTAGGAGTCACGCAGTTTTCCGTCCTCTTTCGAAATATCGAAGGCTTCCTGCGCTTCATTTGAAGTGATCAAATCGAATCCCTGCGAATAATATTCATCGAACGAAACCGCCGGATCTTCCGCCGCCTTGTCGGTCATCCGTTTCAAATTATCGAGCGACCGCCGCAGGTCAGCACGGTTCTTGGCACGACCTTCGGAAATTTCCGTCGGCAATGTCACGTCGCGGACGCGGAAACCATCCTTGTTCGGATCATCCGCGATTACGAACGGAGCATGCTGGGCACCGAGAAAATTCGGGCCACCGGATCGGGACACGCGCGGCGCGCTGACGTAGGCCGGCAAGCCGTGCTTCACTTCGCGGTGATAGCTCACCACCGAACCCATGCTCGGGTGGAACGTCACGAACGCTCCGCAACCAACCGGGACCGGCGTCGGGCGGCCGGTCATCAAGTAGTGATTGCCCGCACCGTGGTTGTTCTGATTGTGGGCGATCGAACGCACCACCGTAAAGTTGTCGAAGGTCTTCGCCAGCTTCGGCATCTTGTCGCAAAAATGCACGCCGGGAACCGTGGTCGGGATCGTCCCGAATTCCCCGCGAATTTCCGAGGGCGCATCCGGCTTTGGATCAAAAGTCTCGTAATGCGACGGACCGCCGTCGAGCCAGATCATAATGCAGCGGGTATCGGCATTGATTCCGCCCGCAGGAGCGATCGATTTGGCACGAAGAAAATCCGTCATCCCGAGACCACCGAGTGCCCCAAGGCCGGTCTGGATGAAGTCACGGCGGCGCATTCCGCCCTCGCAGTTCCTGGAAAATTGCGGTTTCACGATTACAACGGTAACGGTTCAGCTTTGCGAAACAAATCCCGCAATTGCGGCGGTAATGGTACGATCCAACCGGGTCTGTTCTCCAAACCAACCCTGTTTTTTCGTCACGCTGTCTTTTTCTTTTCCGCCTGCTTATTCTTCTTTTTCTGGTCCTTGTCCGTTTCCGGTTTCTTCTCTTTCTTCGGCGGGCTGAATTTTTCTTTCAGCGCGGTTTGAACCGGGTCGGCCTTTTTGGTGACGGCGAGGTGCTTGTCGAGGGCAGCTTTCAGCACGGCGTGAGCCGTTTTGGTTTTCCCATCAGCCTTGTCCAAATCGATCGGATTTTTCTCCAACCGGTCGGCGACCGTGTCAAAAAAATTGCCGGTCTTGTAGAGTTTGAATCGCTGATCCCGCGTGTGCTCGCTCGCTTTTTTGCGATCCCCGTTTCTTTCATACCAGCAGTAGATGTAGGGCTTGGTGCGAGTTTTCCCTTCGAAAAGCGGCAGGAGGCTGACGCCGTCGAGATCGTCCGGAGG
>JABDJT010000119.1 GCA_013003335.1 Verrucomicrobiales bacterium
CCTCACTACCTTCCGCATCATGGCTGTCGCCGTGAAAGGAAACCGGTTCGGTTCCGGTGAAGCGCCCGCCACGGTGAACAAGCCGCTGATTATCGAGCCATCTCTGCCGCGCTTCACAAACGTCGGCGACCAGGTCGATCTGACCGCGGTTTTGCACAACAACACGAAGCGAAATCTCGAGCTGGAACTCGAAATCAATCTTGATGAGCGGGCCATGTTTTTGCCGGAAGCTCCCGGCCTCGTTCCGACGACAGATTCCAAACCTGCCGCCGCAGGCCGAACCCTGAAACGCCGCTACACGATCGGTGCAGGCAAAACCGAGCGGATCAGCAATCCGGCCGTTTTCACGAAAACCGGCGAAGCGAAGTGGACCTGGAAAGCCAGCGCAATCGATGACAAATCGCTCGTCGATGCGACCGAATCGAAGTTCGATGTCGGTTACCCGATCCCGATTTTGCGGGACGCGGAGCACCTCTCGCTCGCCGATCAAAAAGCGGCCAACGCCCTCAAAAAACTCGATCCGGCTCTTCTGAACGGTTCCGGAAAGGTGAAGGTCACCGTTTCCAATTCCCGGCTCATCGAAGCGACTGAGGCGCTCGATTACCTGCTGAAGTATCCGTACGGCTGCATCGAGCAAACCAGTTCCAGCACCCTTCCGTGGCTCAGCACGAAAAACATGCGCGAAGCCCTGCCGGCTTTGAAAAAATCGGACAAAGAGATCGCTGCAGCCATCCAGGCCGGAGCCGATCGCCTGCTCACGATGCAGACGGACAGCGGCGGTCTCAGCTACTGGCCCGGCAAAAGTGAACCCGTCTTGTGGGGCAGTTCCTACGGCGGACTTGTGCTGGCGCTGGCCAAAAAATCCGGTGCTGATTTGCCGGAAGAACGGCTCGACGCGCTCTGGGATTACCTCGGCAAAAACCTGCGGAACACCGCGAATTTGAAGGAGCCTTATGAACTCTCCCAGCGCTGCCTGGCCGCCTACACCCTCGGCGTCGCGGGTTATCCGGAAGACAGCTACCTCACCGTTTTTTATGAAAAACGCGATCAACTCCCCTCCGAAGCCCGCAACCTGCTGGCCATGGCGATCATGGAAAGCGCGAAGGCAAAAGGCGAAACGGAGTGGTCGGAGACAACTCGAAATCGAGTCACGGAACTGCTCGCAGACGTGAAAGAAGGCCCTTCAAGCGGGGTCAGCTGGTACGGAAAGTCATACGCTTCCTCCACCCATTTGATCGCCTGGTCGAATTTCGATGTCGAAAGTGATTCGACTGAGCAGACTCTCACCCGCTTGCTCACCTTGCGCCGTCCCGGCGGTCGTGGATGGGGTAGCACCTATTCCAACGCCTGGCCGCTTCTCGCCCTTGCGAATCACACCCAGGCGACCGGTGTCTCACTCGCCAACGTCGATTGCACGATTCAGCTCGGCGACGAAAAACACGTCGTCAAATTCAAGCCCAGCCCGTCGAGCGGTGAGGTGGAATTCCCTTTCGAGGGCGATTTGCGGAACAGCGAGCTGAAGATACAACTCAGCAACAACGCGAAGATTTTCGCGCACGTCGAACTCCAGTCGCAGCCGAAAATCGCGCCCCTCGAGCCGAAAAATCAGGGCTTCGCCATCACCCGGAAGTATCAGGAAATCGATCCCGACGGCACGATTCACGACGCCGATGACCTCTCCGTCGGCGATCTCGTGCTCGTCACGCTGAATCTGAATCTTCCTGAGAACAACGAGCATTACCTCGCGATCGACGATCCGTTGCCCTCAATTTTCGAAGCGGTGAACCCCGAGTTCAAAACCCAGGCGAACAAGGGAGTCCCGCGAAATCAGGACGGCGGCGGAGCGGCTCGGGCGAACTTCAGCAACTTGTATACCCACCACAAGGAACTCCGCACTGACCGCGCCCTGTTCTTCGCGGATTACACATACCGCGCCGGTGACTACCGGATTCAGTATCTCGCCCGCGTGATTTCCTCCGGTGAAGTCACCGCCCCGCCCGCCAAGATCGAGGCGATGTATGAACCGCATCGGTACGGTTTGTCCGGCACAGTGAGAATCAAATCCAAGCCGCTCGATCTGGATCAGAACAAACTCGCGACCGCGGAATAACGATTTTCGATTCAACAGGGTATGGTCGCCGAACCAACCCTGTTGGATCGTTTTGACGAAATGGGAAAATCTAAAAAGCAGAATTCAAAATTGGATCAGCCGCTGAAGAGAAAGCGGCGACTGCGCCGTTTTGTTGTCGGGTTGGGCGGTCTCGCGCTTTTTGGCTATCTCGTCCTGCTCTACATCGTCCCGTGGTTTTTCGAAATGCCGACCGGGCTGCAAGAGGGGCCCCTGACGGGACTGGAATTCACCGACCGGGATGGGAAACCGCTTCGACGATTGCTTGCTGATGACCTCCGGATCGATCGCCCCGCGACCATCGACGAAATTCCGAAGAGACTGATCGACGCGACCCTGGCCGCCGAAGATTCCCGGTTTTTCTCGCACAACGGGATCGATTACATCGGCACGATCCGAGCGGTGCGGGATGCAATTTTGCACCGAAAATTCGTCTCCGGTGCATCGACGGTCACCCAGCAGCTCGTCAAAATCACCTCGCCACCGCGCGAGCGGGAATTGAAAACAAAGGCGATCGAAGCCTTCACCGCGCGGCGAATCGAGATGTCATGGTCGAAGGACGAAATTCTCGCGGCCTACATGAACCGGCTGCCGTATGGGAATCAACTTCACGGCTGTCGTGCCGCGGCCCGCGGCTATTTTGGAAAACCGCTCGCCGATCTTTCCATCGCCGAATCCGCCTTTCTCGCCGGTCTTCCCAACAAGCCGACACGCCTCAATCCTTACCGGAATTTCCAGGGAGCACGAGGCCGGCAGGTTTGGATATTAAATCGGCTTTTGACCGAAGGATGGATCACTGAAGAGGAATTTCTCGTCGCGCTGGATGAAAAAATTGTGCTGCAGCCGCGCAGTAGCCAGGTCTTTCACGCCCCCCATTTTCTCGAGCTGATTTTGGAACAAAAAGTCCCGCAAACGGCCAGTTTTGATTTTCCCGATCACACCGTGCAAACCACTCTCGATCTTGATTTGCAAAAATTCGTTGAGGCTACGATTCACGAACAGCTTTCCCAATTGGGCGACGATGAAGACGGAGCCAGTGACGCGTTCCAGGGCGCAGTCGTTGTGATCGAAAATGCGACCGGCGACGTGTTGGCGCTGGCCGGGTCCCGTGATTTTTTCAATTCCCCCGGCGGCCAGATCAACGGCGCGTGGCGTCCTCGTTCGGCCGGTTCCACGCTGAAACCATTTACCTATCTGCTGGCTCTTGAGTATGGTTTCACCGCTGCGAGCGTGATTCCCGACCTGCCGGTCGAATACATCACCGCGACCGGATCTTATCGACCTGTGAACTACAATCGCCGGTTCCACGGGCCGGTTTCCCTTCGATACGCCCTCGCTAATTCGCTGAATGTTCCTGCAGTTCGAACTCTCGATGAGATCGGTGGAGCAGAAAAATTGCACACGATCTTGACCCGCGATCTGGGCCTCACAGGTCTCTCACCGGAGGCGTCCCACTATGGTCTTGGCCTAACGATCGGGAATGCGGAGGTGCGACTGTTGGAATTGGCAAATGCGTATGCCGCGCTGGCGAGGTTGGGCCAATTTCGCCCGGTGAATTTGATCAAAACGAAGCAACAGGGTTCGTTCGGTGAACCAACCCTGTTGGATCGTTCTGCCTGCTGGCTGATTGCCGACATCCTGTCCGACAACGCCGCCCGCGCCGATTCCTTCGGGTTCGATTCGCCGTTGCGGTTGCCGTTCCGGGCAGCCTGCAAAACGGGAACGAGTACGGATTACCGTGACAACTGGACGCTCGGGTTCACGCCGGAATTCACCGTCGGGGTTTGGGTGGGCCGTTTTGACAACGCACCGTTGCAAAACGTGTCCGGCATTTCCGGTGCCGGCCCGATTTTTCAGGAGGTGATGACCCGGGTGCATCGAGACACACCGGCGACTTGGTACGAAAAACC
Organism: Verrucomicrobiales bacterium; assembly: GCA_013003335.1. Classification (GTDB taxonomy): domain Bacteria; phylum Verrucomicrobiota; class Verrucomicrobiia; order Verrucomicrobiales; family DEV007; genus JABDJT01. The sequence continues at coordinate 4,039 of JABDJT010000119.1, forward strand.
GGATTCGATCGTGGAAGTGGAGATCGACCGACTGAATGGCAAGCGCGTTCACGACGGCCTGAAAATTCTCCCGCGCAAGACGGCGATCGAATTTTTCCGGCGCGATTTTCTGCCGGTCCGTGCGTTGCCCGAAAATTATTCGGCCGACGGCCGGACGTTGCTGCCGCCGAATTACGCAAACTGGTTTTCCGGTGGTTCCAATTCAGTGAGACAATTTGCCGCAATCGATTCCGGAGAAAGACCGGCAGAGACCGAAACGAAATTCCGAATCGTCAGTCCGCTGTCGGGCACAATTGCCTATCTCGACCCGGATTTGCCGAACGGCGGCCGGTTTTTCCTGCTAAAGACAGAAGGCGAATCCGGCGGGATTCAGTGGCGCAGTCCGACATTGAAAATTCAATCGCGCGAAAATCGCGATCCGGTCGTGGTCCTGCAACCCGGCGCGCATGAAATTCTCGCGATCGATGCGGAAGGGCGGGAAGTGCGTTCGCGGTTGGTTGTTGAAGAGCTCTGAGAGACAAATAAAGACGGTGGGTTCACGATACGAACCCCTCTGAAACCTTGTCATCGATTTGTTGTCACGTTTTAGCTCCGAAGGGCTATCCGATTACGTGAATCGGTGCTGGACCAAATCTCCGGCCGAATCTATTTTTGGCCCATCAACCCACCTTTTGAAGTGATGCAAATTCGCCACCTCTTTCCTGTCTTCACCACCGCAATTTTTGGCATCAGCCCACTGGCTTCCGCGGCCCCCGATTTTGAAAAGGACGTGAAACCGATTTTCGAGGCAAACTGCCTGCGGTGTCATGGTTCAGGAAAGGAAAAGGGCGATCTACGGATGCACGAAAAGGAGTTGTTTTTCAAAGGCGGTTCTTCGGGCGATCCGATGGTGGTAAAAGGCGATCCGAAGGCCAGTTCGCTGATCGACCGGATTACGCTGCCGCCGCAGGATGACGAAATCATGCCGCAGGAAGCAGAGCCGCTTTCTCCGAACGAAATCAAGATTTTGACCGAGTGGGTCGAATCCGGTGCCGAATGGCCGGAGGGGGTTCGCCTCAAGACGGCGAAGAAGGTGTTGATCACCGATGCGATTCCGAAGGGTATTCCCGGTTCGACGGTTGAGATTGCGAAGAATATTGATGAGCTGATTAAGCACGAGAATCAGAACCGGAAGGTGGAAAAAGCGGACAAGATTGATGACCTGGCGTTTCTCCGCCGGGCGACGGTGGATTTGATCGGGCGGATTCCTCGCGTGCAAGAAGTTAATGAATACCTGACCTGGTCGCCGGCCGAACGCCGTGAAAAATTGGTCGATAAGCTGTTGCAGGATCCGCGTTTCACGGATCGCTGGACCGTTTTCCTGGCTGACACGTTGCGGGTGCGTTCGAATGCCACGGGCGGTCGTGAATTGCTGGCCTGGGTGCATACCTCGGTCGATCAGAACGAACCCTGGGACCGGATGGCGCAGGAACTGATTTCCGCCAGTGGCCGGACCACGCAGAATCCGGCGGTTGGATTTTTGCTGAATGACAACACCGATCCGATGTCGATGGCGGCAGGTGTCAGCCAGATTTTCCTCGGTGTGCGGATGTCCTGCGCGCAGTGCCACGATCACCCGTTTGATGACTGGCAGCAGACCGATTTTTATGAAATGGCGAGTTTCTTCGGAAAAACGATTCAGCGTCAGAATCAGTTCGCACGGACGACTTACACCACCGAGCAGGAGCAAAACCGCGTGATGTGGCCGCCGGAGCGGGAGAACCCTCCAAGCCGCGAGGAAGTTGAGCCAAACTTTCCGTTCGAACTCGCAAAATTCGACAAGACGCCGCAATACATCGCCCGGTTTGAGAAACTCCGCGCTGCCGAGGTCGAAAAACTCGCGAAGAAAGACGAAGGCGTCGATTTGGACAGCCTCATCGACCTCGATGGCGGGGCGAAAAAGAAAGACGATTTTGACGTGCTCGCCGAAGCGAAAATGGCGAGTAAAGACCTGAAAGTTCACCAGGATCTTTACAAGCCGAGCGAACTCCGCAGCGAGTTGGCTCAAAAGGTAACCGATCCGCGCAACCCGTATTTTGCCCGCGCATTTGCGAACCGTGTTTGGGCCGAGTTGAATGGCAGAGGTTTCGTGATGCCGCTCGACAATTTCACCGAATACCAGGCCAATTCCCACCCGCAGACGCTGGAATACATTTCCCGCGAATTCATCGCGAGCGGGTACGACATGCGCGAGCTCGTCCGGATGATCATGCTGACGGACACGTATCGCCGAGGCCATTTGCCGGGTGATCCGGGTGCGACCACCCTGGAAAAAGCCGAGATCGCTTTCACTGCCAGCCCGGTTCGCCGGATGCTGTCGGAAGCGCTGTTCGATTCCACCGTGATCGCTGGTCATCTCGAATCGAAAAAGTGGCGCGACGGCGAAAATGTCCGTGTCGTTTCCAGGCAAATCCGAATTCCGCTCGGTCGCCAGGAACTGACGCCGAATCCGGAAGAAGGCGGAGCTGAAATGGCGATGATGCAGCCGGGCGGCAACGCCGCGATGGCTTCCGCCGGAGCGGGATACAGCCTCGAAGACAGCATCGAAATTGATTTCAAGAAAGTGCTGGCCGATTCCGCCGCGCAGGAAGAAGACCTCGAATCGATGAAGGCGATGGAAGACGCCAAGATCGAAGCCGAGAAACGCCGCCGCGAGGCCGAAGAAGCCGCCCGGCGCCGTCAGGGTCCGCAGCGTTACCAACTGAAAACGGTCGAAGAAAAACTCGACGACAACCCGAGCTTCAACAGCACGATGCGAATGGCTTCACCGGCCCCCGCCGATCACTTTCTACGCGTGTTCGGTCAGCCGAGCCGCGAAGGTCTTGGCGAATTCCGCGATCATTCGCCGTCTCTGCGCCAGCAGTTGATGATGCTGAATGGAAAAGCAACTCACGAAGCCGCCCGGGTCGGTACGCTCGAGCCGCTCTTCGCCATGCTTTCCGTAGAAAATCCGGATCTCGAAAAAGCGATCAAGCAGGTGTATCTTGAAACCTTGACTCGCGAGCCGGATGCCGAAGAAATGGCCGACGCGAAAGCGATTTTAACCGAAAGTGAAACTCCGCTTGCCGGTATGTCCGATCTCCGCTGGGCGCTCTTGAATTGCCACGAATTCCGTTTCCTTCCCTGAACGAACCATTTTCCGATCCAACAGGGTCTGTTCGTTGAACGAACCCTGTTGATTCGAAAACTCCCAAAACAACCACACACCCACCAAAATCATGATGAACAATCAATACGGTTGCCAGGATTACTACAATACGACCCGCCGGAACTTGCTTAAGGGCGCTGGCGCGGCTTCCCTGGCGACTTTCCTCGGAATGCCCGTTCGCGACCTCGTCGCAGCGGCTCCCAAAGCGGCCACGGCCGAGCACGTCATCCTTTTCTGGAACGGCGGCGGCATGAGCCACATCGATACCTGGGACCCGAAACCCGGTCGCCCGACCGCCGGTCCGTTCAAGCCGATCAAGACCAGTGCGTCTGGCGTTGAAATCAGTGAACTTTTCCCGAAAACCGCGGAGCAGATGCATCACGCCGCGTTGATCCGATCGATCGCCGGCACGAACGGCGACCACGGTCGCGCGACATACGAGTTGCAGACCAGCTACCAGATGACCGGCAACAGCACGGTGCACCCGGGCCTCGGTTCCATCGTGGTGAGCCAGCGTGACTCGCTCGGCGATCTGCCCGCCTTCGTTTCCATTGGTGGCCGTGCTCCCAAAGCCGGTTATCTCGGTCAGACTTGCGAAGCCTACTACGTCGGCCGACCCGGCGAGCGCGATCCGTATTTGACCTTCCCCGACGGCATTTCTCAGGTCCAGGGCAACAAGCGCCTCGATATTCTCGCGAAGATGAATCTGCGCAAGACAAAGCAGCTCAGCTCGACCGAGATGAAAGCGGCCGAAGTCGCCCTGAACGACGCGGTCGATTTGATGAAAAGCCCGGCTCTCGCCGCGTTCGAACTCGAAAAAGAAGACCCGAAAGTTCTCGCTCGATATGGCGAAACGGAATTCGGCCGTGCGGCGCTACTTTCGAAAAAGCTCGTCGAAACCGGCGTTCGTTTCGTGCAGGTCAACCGCGGTGGTTTCGACAACCACTCGAACATCGAAGACGCCATGAACAACCACGGCGCCACGATGGACCCGGCACTCGCTTCACTCATTGAAGACCTCAGCGTCACCGGCATGATCGACAAGACCTTGATCGTGATGCTCTCCGAATTCGGCCGGACTCCTCGAGTCAATGACAACGCAGGCCGCGACCACTGGGCACGCGTGTTCAGTTGTTTCATGGCCGGCGGCGGCATCAAAGGAGGCACGGTGATTGGTTCTTCCGACGAAGACGGTGCCATGCCGGACGAAAACCCCGTTCAGGTCAGCGACCTGCACGCGACCGTTCTGCACGCCATGGGCATCAATCCCAAGCACGAGATCACGACTCCGCAGGGACGTCCGATGACTCTCGTCCGCAAGGAAGCCAAGCCGATCGTCGACATGTTCGCCTGATTGGTTTTACCAGTAATTCAAATTCGAAAAGGGCGTGTGTTCTGGTGGGGCACACGCCCTTTTTGCGTCCCGGATTCCGCGCGATTGCGCCTCTCTCTGGCTCAAATGAGCCGCCTTTTCTTTTGCAAGAACCGCCCCCGTTCTCTACGATCAACCCCTGCCTGAATGAACGAAATACAGACCCCGATCCCGATGGAAAAACGACCAAATAGGGTTCGTTTGTTGAACCAACCCTGTTGGTTCGTTTTCGCATTTTTTGTTGCCGGAATTCTGTCCGCCCAGGAAGCCGGAGGCCCGCCCGCAAGGGGCTCCATCGTCGAGGATCGTGCCGCGAAAAAATTGCTCGATGCCGGCGACGCACGCCTCGAAGCGGACGAAACGGAAAAGGCGCAGGAAATTTGGCGGTCGGTAATCGAACGATACCCGCGCTCCAAGATGAGGTTTGATGCCCATCTTCGCCTGGGTGATTATCTGCTGGAGAAGAAGCGGGCGTTCGACGAAGCACGGGGACATTTTGAATCAGTCGATGTCGATGCGAACACCGACGAGGCCCAGCGGGCCGAGGCTGCGCTGAAAACGGGTGTTTGTTTTTACGAAGGCCGCCTTTACGGGCAGTGTTTTAAAATCCTGCGACGCGTGATCGAGGATTATCCGCAGTCGGAGCAGGTCAATTCCGCGTATTACTACATCGGGCTCGGTCATTTCAAGCAGGGGCACTACAGCCGGGCGATCGAGGCGCTGGAGAAAGTCGGTACGGCTCTTTCCGAAGACGATGCGCAGGTCGATAAAGTCGAGGCCGGTAAACGGCTTTTTGTGAAAGTGACGGATCAGGACCTCGCCGTGCTGGAGCCGGGTGAAACGATCACGGTGCGCTGCAAAGCGAAATCCGGAGACGAGGAACTGGTTGTTTGTCACCCGATCGGACGGCAGGTTCGCGTGGTGCTCGGGTCGGTTGCGACGGCGCTCGGCTCGCCGGTTCCGGGAAATGGTCGGCTGGAGGTTCACGGCGGCGACGTGATCGATGTGCATTACGTCGACGCACAGACTGCCGATAAGAAATTTGATCAGCCGCGTCTGTATGCGGTCAACGTGGTCGGGACAGCGATTGCGGAGATTAAGGACGGTTCCTTCGGCGACACACTGGCCGGGGTCGTGATTGGAAAAGAGGCGAATCTGGAAGTCGTCGACGCGGATTTTGATAAGACGGACAACGCCGACAAACTGACCGCCATCGCCGAAATCTGGCGCGAAAAATCGACCGAGGAAATCGATGAGGAGATTGCGGCACTCGCCGCGAAACGTGATCCGCTTGCCGAGGAAAAAGCGGATGCCGGCGAGGAAACGGAGGAATTGAAAGTCGAGCGATACAAGAAAATTGACGAAGTTCGCGTCGCGCTGACCGAGGCCGATATTCCGCTGGAAGCGGTCGAGGCACCCGAGGTTGAGGAAGAAGGCGGCGAAGCGACGGAAGGTGAAGTCGCAGGCACCGAAGCGCCGGCGCCAGTTGAAGCAAAAGAAGCGCCGAATGCAGAAACCGAAGATCCAGTTGATCCCGCCGCCGCTGCGGAACCGGGAGCCGAAACGCCGGCAGCACCCGCTCACGTCGGCGTTCATTCCGGCATTTTCCGGGGCCGTGTCGCGATTGAGAATGCATCCGAGCCGAAGGCCGGGGACAACATTCTTCAGGGTCAGCCGGGTGATAAACTTCGGCTGCGTTACCGCGACAACGTGAATCTCACCCGCACCGCCATTGATCTCACGGCCGAGGCGCGTTGCATCGAAGGGAACCTCGGGAATGTGCGCGTCACGAAAACCGATATTTCCGATGCGGAGCTGAAAATCAAAACCAAGCTCCGGGCCGCCGATGCGCTGACGAATATTGGCAATCATTACAAGGAATTCGGG
>JABDJT010000145.1 GCA_013003335.1 Verrucomicrobiales bacterium
GCCCCGGAATGCTCCCGGTGGAAGGGCGGAACCGGTTGGTGCGGTGGGTGCTGCCGGCGGGACGGGTTGCGGGGTGTCGAGATACTGGTGATCGCCCGCTCCGGACCAGGACAGCCGTTCCGGCTGGCTTTCGGCATCAAAATCGTGGATCGCGACGCGGATTTTTCCAAAATCGAAAGCGATGAATCCTTTCACGGCGAACGACTCGAACCAGGCGGTCACTTCGCGCTTGGAGCCGCTGCCCTTGATGTCGATGCCTTCGTAGAATTCCTTCAGCCGAAGCTCGCGGTATTTGCTCAAATCCGGGCGTGCGGCCGGGACAAAGATCAGGACCAGCGCGATGGCTGCGATCGGCGCAAAAAACATGAGCAGTCGGCGGAACAGTTTCATGACGGGGAAGCAAGGGCGAGGCGGTTCATGGCGGCAGAGATGAAAGGTTCAATCTCTTGTGCCGCTTTTTCAACTGTCCAGTCCCGTCCGCTTTCCTGCTCAAGGGATGTCATGGTCACGTCCTGAATTCCGCAGGGGATGATGGATTCAAAGCCGGACAAATCGCGGGAAATATTGAGGGCGAATCCGTGCATCGAAATCCATTTGCGAACTCCGACGCCGATGGACGCAATCTTCCGGTTTTCCACCCAAACGCCGGTTAATCCTTCCCGCCGTCCGGCCTGTTCAATTCCTGCGTTTTGTAAAAAATCGATCAGGGCCTCTTCGATGGCACGCAGGAAGGTGTGCAAATCCTGCCCGTAGCGGTGCAGGTCGAGCAAAAGGTAGCCCACCAGTTGACCGGGCCCGTGGAAAGTGGCCTGTCCGCCGCGGTTGATTTCCACAACGGGGAAGGGGAGGGAATCCGGTTCGCCGGCAAGGCTGGAGCGGTCCCGGGTCCGCCCGATGGTATAAACGGGCTCGTGCTCGAGGAGCAGGCACGTGTCGCCAATCTCGCCGGCCCGTATCTTTTCGACCAATTCCTGCTGCAGAGCCAGGCTGTCTTCAAAGTGGACCAGGCCGGGATATTGGAATGTGATTTTTTCGATTTGATCACTCACTGGCAGACAAGGTAGCACGGGAATCGGGGCGGGGAAAAATCGAATCGAAAACGGTTGTGATTTGAGATTTTCCGTGTCACTTTCCCGCCGCTATTTTTCCCCCGGAAGAACGCTCACGTGGCGGAATTGGTAGACGCGCTAGATTCAGGATCTAGTGGGGTAACACCCGTGGAGGTTCGAGTCCTCTCGTGAGCACTTTCTTCCCCACTGAGGCCCGAGGCCCCCGATCACTCCTCCTCTTTCTCTTTGAGTTCCTTCGGTTGCTGAAGGTTTTTCGGTTCCACCTTCAGCTGAATTTTTCCGACACCGGCCTCGATCTTGAGCACTTTCCCGATCGCGGCCGCAGCGGCTTTTTTCTCCGCTTCACCTTCATTTTCGTCTTCCGCGTCCTCGTTCTTTTTTCCGGTTCGTTCGTTGTGGTAGTTCTCGATCCGTGACCAGTAGGATTTCATGCGGGGACTGTGTTTTTTCTCCCAGAGTTCGAATTGGCGTTCGCTGAGCAGTTCTTTCCGCTGCTTCTCGGGAATGCCTTCGACAAAGCTGAGGCTGTAGTAGGAGTTGTAATACCACGGTGTGGACGAGGTGTAGGAGCGCTCCAGGTCGGGCGCGTATTCGACGAGCATCTTCTCGAAAATCTCGCCCATTTCCTGAATCTGCTCGGATGTCAGGTGCAGGGTAACCTCCGCCTGGGTCAGCAACCGCTGCTTGATTACGTCATTTTCGAAATTCTTCCGCTCCTTCTGCACCACGTCCCATTTCTTGCGCTGTTCCTCCGTCAAAACGTGATCGATCGCGGCGGTCCAGATCGAGTTTTGCTTGGGGGCTTCATTGCCGAACCGGGTGGAACTCAACTGGGTGAGCCGATCGTAGATCTTGGCTCGCGTGGTGGACGATCCAACCGAATTTCGGACCCAACTGTTCCGTTCCTCAGCGATATTGTCGATCTCGACCTCGCACATGCCTTTGGCCGCGAGAGCGAGGTGCGTCTTCTGCTCCTCGGTCAGGTTTACGGCCCGGTCGATGTCATCGAGCTTGGCCATTTGGTAATTCACGTATTCCTCGCGTTTTTTCCCGATCGTCTGGTAGAGGAAAGTGGAAATGGCCTCCTCGATGTAGGCCGCGTCTGATCTGGGTTCGGGACTCTTGGACGTCCGGGTGATGGGAGTGGTGCGATATTGATTGACCCGCGCCTTGACCCAGATTGACCACCGCTTTTTCTGGTCCTCGTCGAGGTATTTGGCGAGCCGTTCCTGGTCGGAATCATTCCGGAAAAGCTGGTAGATCGTGGAGGAACTGATGCTGAAAGCCCGGTTGCGGTAGCTGCGCAGGTAGCGTTCTTCTCCGAGCTCCGCGAGAATCGGCAGGATGTTCTTCCGCTGTTCATCAGAGAGGCCCAGCACATCATCGAGCTTCAGGAGAATGACATTGCCGAAGCTTTCCCGGCGGCGTTTTTGCCGGTCTTCCTTGGTCGATTCCCAACGCTTGACCTGTTCCGGATCGAGCAGTTTCTCCAGGCCCTCTTTCCAAACCTCCTGGTTCATCGGAAGCATTTCCTCGGTCGTGCTGACGCTCACGTAGCCCCGTTGAATGGTCTGCTCGCGCTGTTGTTCCGAAAGGCCGTCCAGGTAGTCGTGTGCCGATTTTTTCCAGGAATCTTCGTAGGCATCCAGAGCTTTTTCCAAAAGACCTTCGAGTTTTTTCTCATCTGCATCATTCAAACCGAGCGTGTCGAGAATATCCGTGACGATCGGGTCGAGCTGCGTGGCCTGCTGCTCCCGCATGGAAGCCGCCCGTCCCTTGATCACCTCGTCCGCCATCTTGGCGAGGCGTTTTTCTTCTTTCTCCCGGTGTTGTTCCCACGCTACTTCCCAGCGCTTGTATTCCACTTCGCTCAGCAATTCCTTCAGTCCGGCCACCCAGGGGGCGCTGTTCTCGAGATTTTCCGGGACGCTGGAGCCGACTGACAGCCGGCCTTTGAAAAGCAGTTCCCGTTGCGAAGGAGCGAGATTTTGCACCGCTTCGCGATAGGTCTTGCCGGCCGCCTTGATGGCGTCCGCCACCGTTCGCTCTGCCAGTCGGAGCAGGCGGGCTTCACGGTCTTTATCGAAAGGGATGGTGTCCTTCAGCTTTTTGACGGCCGGATCGAGCTGGGCTTTCAAAAGCGGTGCCTGGCGCATCTCCCATCGCTCCACCACCGTCTTCATCTGGTTTTCCCGCTCTTTTTTCTTTTCTGCCAGTTTCTCTGTCCAGGCTTTGGATTGCTCATCCGAAAGAATTTCCTGCAGGGCTTCTTTCCAACTGTCCTGTTCTTCCGGGATTGCCGGATTTTGAATCGCAATCGAACCGGCCGACCGGATCAACGATGATTCAGACATCCGGCTGAGTGATTCGCGGGCCCGCTGGATTGTGTCCTCTTTCAAATTGGATCGATTGGTCCAGGATTCTCTCATGTATTTGCGGCCGGCCTTCAACCAGCCGGGATGACTGGCATCGACTGCCTTTTTCGCTGCTTCCTTGAGCTTGCTGGCCTCTTCGTCAGTCAGTTCGACCGCCTCCTTGATCTCATCGACCAGTCCGTCGAGCCGCTTGATCTCTGCCTTCTTCCGTGGGTCGGAAATCGTTTCTTCCCAGAACTTCGTGTATTCCTCGATCTTCTTTTTCAGCGCAGCCGAAAGCTCCTTTTTCTCTTCGGGGGCCGGATCCTTTTGAGCCGGGGCCTCCGAGGAAGCCTTCGGCGTGACATCCTTGGGTTCCTGGGACAGCAGGGATGTTCCTCCGAAGAATAAAGTAGCTGCAACCGTCGAAATGACGACCTGGTATCGGGGAACAATCATGCAGAGCATAACATGGCGGGTTTCCGGCGAAAACGCAATTCCCCACCTGCGTTATTTTGGCGATCCGATCCAACAGGGTTGGTTCGTCAAACAGACTCTACTGATTCGACTTTTTCCATCGCAGCACAATTGGAACGAAGGTGTTCCGGATTGATCGTTCCGACGATGACCGAAGTGGCGGCGGGGTGTTGAAAAATGAAATCGAAGGCGGCAAAAACGGGGTCGTCACCGCTTTCCACGTCGCCGAACCAGCCGCTGCCGAATGCTTTTTTCAGGAAAACGGACCGGCCTGCCTCCGCGGCTGCATCGAGAACCGGTTTTTCGTCCGTGTGCCACGGATTGTAGGTTGCCATGACCGCGTCGAGCCCGAGTTCGATAGCGCGGATCCCACCTTCAACGGTCTTGGTCGAAATGCCGGCTGCGAGGATTTTCCCAGCTGCTTTCAAATTCTCGAGGGCCTCTGGTGCTCCACTCTGTTCGAGGATTTCGAGATCGTCCCCGTTGGAGTGCAGTAGCACGGCTTCCACGCGGTCGGTGTTGAGCCGTGTCAAGGTCCGCTCGACACTTCGGG
>JABDJT010000149.1 GCA_013003335.1 Verrucomicrobiales bacterium
CCCTTCGGTATTTCCCTGGCGCTCGAATCTGTTCGGCGGGATTTGAATGAATTGGAATCGGGGATTGACGGAGACTGGCAGGCACACCTTGCCGCGGAACGTGCCATCGATGAAGTGGAGGCTCGTCTCGACGAAGCCAAATCCCTGATTCACGAAGCGGAAACGGATCGAATTCCGGACAGCCCGGATTTGTCACGAGCCATCGAGCACCATGGGACACTGGAAAATTACGTTGCGGAGATCCGGTCCTATTTAAAAAAACCGCGCGGTGACTGGCCGAAAATCGAAGAGGAAGCGCGGCATGTGGTCGACGATGCCATCACCGCCCGGACGATGATGGAAACCGAGTTGAAGGCCGCTCGACGTGCTGTTTCCGAAATGAATCGGGCTGCAGATGACATGCGGGCGCTACAGCGCTGGCGAAGTTCCTACCTGATTCGGCCGAAGCGCGGTGCCGGATCGTCCGAGCACCAGCAAGCGCGCGCGGCTCTCGCCGAGGGAAATTACGTCGCTGCCCGCAAATTGGCGGTGGCGGCCCAGGGTTCGGCCAAGCTGGAACTCAGCCGCGCCAAAACACGGGAATCGAAAAAGCGGGCCGCGGAAGAAGCCGCGCGCCGGACCGCGTGGAACAACACCTCCAGCAGTTTCGGGAGCAGCAGCGGATTTTCCAGCGGGGGAGGATTCTCCTCCGGCGGCTCGAGCGGATTTTCCAGCTCCAGCTTTGGCTCTTCCGGATCCGGTTTTTCGCGATCAGGCTGGTAAACGAACGAACAGGGTTGGTTCGCCGAACAGATCCTGTTGATTCGAAAACAGCGTCAAGCCAACCCCGGAAAAAACACCTCGATTTCCTGGGTTCGGCCCCGGACGGCGACGGTGCCGGCGCTTTCGAAACGGATTCCCGAGTCAGGTTCGATCTGCCGGATGACGGGTTCGCTGACCAGCACGTCGGATTCAAATTGACGGGTCAACTCCTGGAGGCGGCTGCCCACGTTCACGGTGTCGCCGATCGCGGTGTATTCCCTCCGGTGAATGGCTCCGATTTCCCCTACGACAGCCTGTCCGCTATGCACGCCGATGCCGACGCGAATGGGTTCGGCATTGTCATTTTTCAAACGCTGTCCATTGAACCGATCGAGATCCTCAATCATCGCGAGGGCGCATCGCACCGCCCGTTCGGCGTGATCGGTTTGCCGCGCGGGAGCATTGAAATAGGCGAGTAACCCGTCGCCGAGATACTTGTCGAGAGTCCCCCCGTGCCGGAAAACGGTGTCGACCATGGTTCCGTGAAATTCGTTGAGTAGCCGCACCACGTCGGGTGCTTCCATCGCTTCGCTCATCCGGGTAAATCCGCGGATGTCGCAAAACAGCACGGAAAGCTCGCAGGCTTCGCCTTCGTCCGGATCTTCGTGAGACTCGATCAACTCCGCCACGCCGGGGGAAAAATGCCTCGCCAAACGGTCGCGGCGTGCCTTCCGCTCGGCGGCTTCGCGAATCAGCGCCGTCTGCCGTCTCGGCAGCTGGCTCATCATCCAGGCAGCCGCAATTAGCATAAGCGGCGCGACGATGTAGGAAACGATGGTGAGATCAACGCGGCTGGCGAGAAGCAGGAAGCCGGCGACCGCGATTGCCGCGCAAATAAACAAATGATGGCTGCGCAGCGTGAAGGAGGACATCACCGTCAGGAAAACGTAAATCGACAGCGTGAACATGACGGTTGCATGGGCCGATTCGCTGTAGGGTAAATTCATCCACTGGATCAAGGTGGCGGTTGGAATGTCGACGGCTCCGATGGCGACCCGGCTCCAGCGCAGGACGACATTGTTTTTTCGCGAAAAATACCAGAGCAGGCCGGCTCCGACCCAGTAGGCCAGGATCAGCGAAAATGTCCGGTCCAAAGTTTCGAGCTTGAGAAAATATTTTACGAAGACATAGAGACCGACGAATCCCGAGGCCAGAAAGAACCGGACCCGGTTCATGAACCGGGCACTGTTTCCACGGGCTTCCCGCAGCGAATCTTCGATGAGGTCGGGCATCAGCGCATTTCCCCGAGCATTTCCAGCAGGTGATCGACGAGAATGACGCTGGCATCTTTCTGCACCCGACAGGTGGTGAGCCAGGTTTCATAACCACCCCACTCGTGCTGTTGCGGCGTCGGCAGGTAGCCATAAGAGCCGTTCGCAAGTTCGATGATGATCGTGTTTTCGAACGGGCTTTTTTCTTTCAATTCAAGACCGATTTCGACGAGGACTTCGAACGGCAGTGCACAGATCGCAATGTCATCGCCGATTCGGACCGTCTGTATTTTGACCTCGTATTGCTCCGGTTTTTCGATGAATTTCAAGGTCCGTTCGGCGTAATTCGTGGCCAGGCGGGGCAGCTTTTTCTGCTCTTCCTCGCTCATTTTCAGGATTGCCCGTGCGCGTTCCACCTGTTCGTCAGTCGGCTTTCGGCGGTCGAGCTTGATCTTCCGCTCGCGCATGTCGAGCGTCGTGTCGGCGCCGGACAAATTCTCGATATCCCGCATCGCAAAATACGCGGCGTCGGCGGCCTTGCTGGCCACGGTTCGGATTTGCTCGAACGGCTCGCGGCGGGGACGGGGATTTGTGAACCGGATATTGTTGAT